>JAQTYE010000020.1:0-14853 GCA_028749255.1 Paracoccaceae bacterium
CAGCCATGGCTGTGTGCGCGTCGGCAAGCCGTTCGATCTGGCCTATGCGCTGCTGGCGCCGCAGGCCACCGACCCCGAGGCCTATTTTCAGCGCATCCTGCGCACCGGGGCCGAAACCACGGTGAAACTGGATCAACCGGTGCCGGTGCATCTGGTCTATTTCACCGCATGGCCCACCGCGCGCGGCAAAATGGAATACCGCCGCGATGTTTATGGCCGCGATGGCGCGCTTTGGGCGGCACTGGCCAAAGCCGGGGTGGATTTGCCGGGCGTGGCGGATTAAATCGGGGGCAGGGCGCGGCAATCGCGCCGCTGACCGAAAGGGCCTGCCCATGGCGCATACCGTTGAAACCATTGCACGCGCGCTGAATGCCCGCGCCGAGGGTGACCTGAGTCTGGTGATCGACAGCGCCTCGGAACCGGCCAGCGCGGGGCCCCGGCAGATCGCACTGGCAATGGATGCGAAATATGCGCCGGGTCTGGCACAGGGGCAGGCGCAGGCCGCCATCCTGTGGGAGGGCGCAGATTGGCAGGGTTATGGGCTGAAGGCCGCGATTTTCGTGGCGCGCCCGCGTTTGGCAATGGCCGGACTGTCGCGCGCCTTTGATCCGGGTCCCGAGATCGCGCCGGGCATTCATCCTTCGGCAGTCATCGACCCCTCGGCCCAGATTGGCGATGGCGCGGCCATCGGCCCGTTTGTGGTGATCGGGCGCGGCGTGCAGATCGGTGCGAATGCCCGGATCGCGGCCCATGCCAGCATCGCCGAAGGTGCGCGGATCGGCGACGACGCCTTGATCTTGCACGGCGTGCGGATCGGTGCGCGGGTGGTGATCGGCGCGCGCTTCATCTGCCAGCCGGGCGCGGTGATCGGCGCCGACGGGTTTTCCTTTGTCACGCCGGAAAAATCCGGGATTGAAGAGATCCGCGAGACGCTGGGTCAGCGCGAGGGAATCCACCCGCAGTCCTGGACCCGGATTCACAGCCTGGGCACGGTGCAGATTGGCGATGATGTCGAAGTCGGCGCCAATGCCACGGTTGATCGCGGCACCGTGCGCGCCACCCGCATCGGACGCGGCACCAAGCTCGATAATCTGGTGCATGTCGGCCACAATGTGCAGGTCGGCGAAGATTGCCTGCTGTGCGGTCAGGTCGGCATCGCCGGGTCCAGCCGGATCGGCGATCGCGTCGTTCTGGCCGGGCAATGCGGCGTCAGCGACAACATCTTTGTGGGCAATGATGTGATCGCGGGCGGCGCCACCAAGATTTTCAGTAATGCCCCGGCCGGGCGCGTTTTGCTTGGCTATCCGGCAATCAAGATGGAAACCCATGTCGAGGCATGGAAAAACATTCGCCGCCTGACAAGATTGTTTGCGCAAGTGGCCGAGCTTCGTGAAACTGTTGCAAAACTGACCCAAAAGGGGGGCGCGGAGTAACGGCAAACCATGAGGTCCGACGTGCAAGATCAGATCATCACCATCATCGCCCGCGAAGCGGTTCTGGAACCGGCCGAGGTGCATCCCGACATGACGCTGGACGAGCTGGGGCTGGACAGCCTTGGGTTGGTCGAAATGATTTTCGCCATCGAAGAAGCGTTCAACATTTCGGTTCCGTTCAACGCCAATGAACCCTCGCAATCCGACTTCGACATTTCCTCGGTCGGCGCCATTGTGCGCGCGGTCGAGCGGATGATCGCGGGCCCGGCACCGGCGGCGGCCTGACCGGATGCGGCGCGTTGTCATCACCGGGGCCGGGACCGTCAACGCGTTGGCACAGGATGTGGCGGGCACCTTCGCCGCCATGACCGAGGGGCGCTGCGGCATCGGGCAGCTGACCTTCCCCGATGTCGAGCGCCTGAACGTGCAGATCGGTGCGCAGGTGCAGGGCTGGCAGCCCGAGTCGCATTTCGAACGCGGCAAGCTGGCGTTTTACGACCTGTTCACACAATTCGCGCTGGTCGCGGCGGCGCAGGCGATGGCGCAGGCGGGGCTTGCCGAAGCGCCCGGTGACCCGACCCGCTGGGGCTGCGTGATCGGCACGGCGGGGGGCGGCAATGGCACCATCAACGACGCCTTCCGCACGGTCTTTGCCGAGGGAAAGAACCGCGTGCATCCGTTCACCGTGCCGAAGCTGATGAACAACGCCGCCTGTTCGCATATTTCGATGGGCTACGGGTTGCAGGGGCCAAGTTTCTCGGTCGCGACCGCCTGCTCCAGCTCGAACCACGCGATCGGGCTGGCGTTTCAGATGATCCGGGCGGGGATGGCCGATGGCATGGTCGCGGGCGGATCGGAATCGATGCTGAATTTCGGCGGGCTGAAGGCCTGGGAAGGGCTGCGGGTGATGTCCACCGACGGCTGCCGCCCGTTCAGCGCCGACCGCAACGGCATGGTTCAGGGCGAGGGCGCGGGCGTTTTCGTGCTGGAAGACTATGACCATGCCTGCGCGCGTGGCGCCGATATTCTGGCCGAAATCAAGGGCTTCGCGATGACATCGGATGCGGGCGACATCGTTATGCCCAGCCCCGAAGGGGCGGCGCGCGCCATTCGCGGTGCGTTGAAGGACGCGGGACTGGCCCCCGACCAGATCGGGTATATCAACGCCCATGGCACCGGCACGGCCGCCAATGACCGCACCGAAGTCGCCGCGATCCGGCAGGTGTTTGGTCCGGCGGCGGATCGGGTGATGGTGTCGTCCACCAAGGCGATGCACGGTCATTGCATCGGTGGCACAGGGGCGGTTGAACTGCTGGCCTGCCTGCTTGCGCTGCGCGAAGGGGTGATTGCACCCACCATCAATCACCGTCTGGCCGACCCCGAATGTGATCTGGATGTGGTGCCGAACACCGCGCGCCAGGCTCCGGTCACGGCTGTGCTGTCCAATGCCTTCGCCTTCGGCGGGCTGAACGCGGTGCTGGCGCTCGCCCGCGCCTGATGCGGGGCCCTGACAGGAAAAACGCCGCCTCGGTTTGAGGCGGCGTTTTGTTTCAACAGCTTATCGGATGATGTTCATCCAGATCAGCTTATTGATTGTCGGCGTTCATCTCGGCGACTTTGTCATAGGCCGCGGTGAACCCCTTGAGCGAGATATCAAGCTGCACCTTCTTGTCCGGCGCGGCCATCGGCACCACGGTCAGCTGCACCTTGTTGCCCTTTTTATAGGCGGCCAGCTCTTCCGGGGTCAGGCCGATGCGACCAAAACACCCCACCGGGGCGCAGAAGGTGAACGGATAGACGCGCGGTTCCGAGGTATCAACGCGCAGCACGATGTTTTGCGTCAGCAAGGTTTCGAGCGGCGTCATGATCGTCGCACCGGCGACGGCCTTGCTGCCTTTGGGCAGGGCAAACATCGAAATATCGGCGACACTGTTGCCGTCGGGATCTTTCAGCAGCTGATACATCTGGCACGGGTCATTGCCGCTTTCGGTGCGCGCGCACTGGATCGCCCAGTCACCGATGGTTTCGGCGATATAGGTGCTGCCGGGGCCATCAGCCGCAGGGGCCGTCGCATCGGCGGCGGGGGCTGCGGGCGCAGGAGTGTCGGTTGCAGGCGCATCCGCGGCGGGTGCTGCATCTGCTGCCGGGGCGGCCGTATCAGCGGCCGGGGCTGCGGTGTCCTGCGCGGTGGCGACCGAGGCGGTCAGTCCGATCGCCAATGCGATCGCGAGGGGAGTGGTCAGCTTGATCATGTCTTTCATCCTTAAAAGGGATGGCGCGCTTCTAGCATGGGCGGCACGCAGTGTCAGGAGAGAAATCGGCCCTTTGGCGGCGCTGGCGGTGCTTTGCCGCCACAGTTTCGTGAGGCAACGCCTGCATCTGCGGGGCAAATTGCCCGGTGACCCCCGACGAATGCGAAAAGGGTTCCGTCGCCAGAACCCTTTTGCTGTGTTTCCCTGTCAGACCAGCCGACTTTGTTATTGGTACAATTGCTAAATCGGAACGCGCAATCCGTCAACAGTCAAAAACAGGTGTCTCAAACCTCTGTTTTAAGACGAAAAAAGCCGCACCCGAAGGCGCGGCCAGTCTGACAGGGAGGAAGTGCCCGCGGGCAAGGAGGCCGCCTGCGGGACAGATGTAGACTGGCACAGAGTGGTTAAATAAGTATTGTTGCGGCTAACCAAGTTTAGACAGTTTGCATAAAGAGGGCGGCATGACCGGGGTTCTGACCGAAACGGGAATTTTCGTGGGCGGCGGCGGCGAAAGCTATGGCACGCCGCAAGAGCTGCTCTTGAAATACGGCAACCGCCACGGGCTGATCGCGGGCGCCACCGGCACCGGCAAAACCGTCACGCTGCAAGTGCTGACCGAGGCGTTTTCCAGCGCGGGCGTGCCGGTGTTCATGGCCGATGTCAAAAGCGATCTGGCGGGGCTTGCGATGTCGGGCAGCGCCGAGGGCAAGCTGCACGGCTCCTTTCAGAAACGCGCCGACACCATCGGCTATGATCTGGGCTATCGCGCGTATCCGGTCACCTTCTGGGACTTGTTTGGCGAACAGGGCCATCCGGTGCGCACCACCGTGTCGGAAATGGGGCCGCTGCTGCTGGCGCGTCTGATGGGCCTGTCCGAGGCGCAAGAGGGCGTGTTGAACATCGCCTTCCATCTGGCCGATGCCGAAGGGCTGGCATTGCTGGATCTGGCCGATCTGCGCGCGATGCTGCTTTATGTCGGCGAGAACGCCGATGATATCAGCCTGCGCTATGGCAATGTCGCGCCACAGACGGTGGGTGCAATCCAGCGGCAACTTCTGGTGCTGGAAACCCAGGGCGCGGACAAGTTTTTTGGCGAACCGGCGTTGGCGCTGGCCGATATGATGACGCCGGCTCCCGACGGGCGCGGGCGGATCAACATTCTGGCCGCCGACAAGCTGATGTCCTCGCCCCGGCTTTATGCGACTTTCCTGCTGTGGCTCCTGTCCGAACTGTTCGAGGAACTGCCCGAGGTGGGCGACCCTGATCGCCCGCGCTTTGTGTTCTTCTTCGACGAGGCGCATCTGCTGTTTGACGACGCGCCCAAGGCGCTGGTGGACAAGGTCGAACAGGTCGCGCGGCTGATCCGCTCGAAAGGCGTGGGGATCTATTTCATCACGCAAAACCCCGCCGATGTGCCCGAAGACATCCTGGGCCAACTGGGCAATCGGGTGCAGCACGCGCTGCGTGCCTTCACCGCCAAGGATCAAAAAGATCTGAAACGTGCGGCCGAAAATTACCGCCCGAACCCGCGGTTTGATACCGAAGACGCAATCAAAGAGGTCGGCACCGGCGAGGCGGTCACGTCATTCCTGCAAAACAAGGGCGTGCCCGGGATTGTCGAACGCACTTTGGTGCGCCCGCCGCAATCGCGTCTTGGGCCGATTTCTTCCGAAGAACGCTGTGCGATCCTGCAATCTTCGCCCTTCGGGATGAAATACGACACGACCATCGACCGCGAGTCGGCCTTTGAAATCCTTGGGGCCCGGGCCGCTGCCGCCGCGAAAGAGGCCGCCGAAGCCGAGGCCCGCGCTGCCGCCGAGAAAGCCACCGCCAAGGAAGAGGCAGCTCAGGCGCGGGAATTCAAGCAGGCCCGCCGGTTCGAACCGATCAAAACAACGAAAACCGCCAGCACCCGCAGCCGCCGGAAAAGCTCGAATTCAGATTCGATCATCGAAGTGTTCGGCAAAAGTCTTGCGCGGCAATTGGGCAGCAAGGCGGGCCAGCAACTGGTGCGTGGCGTTTTGGGATCGCTGTTCAAATCGCGCTGACACCGGGGCAGGGCGCGCGGCCCCCTTGGTACCGCGCCCTTGTCCTGCAGGTTGCAACAAAGCCGAAATATCCCCGCCGGAGGCAGCGCTTTCCGTCCGCGCCGCGCTCAGGCCTGTGCGGGCGGGCGTGGCAGCAGTCGCACCTCGGCCATCATCGCGATCAGGATGTCGATGTGCCGCATCAGGCTATACCCCGCGTCGCCGTCCTGACGCGAAGCCTCCAGCAGCGCTTCTTCCTCCAGCAATCGGTGCAGGGCCTGTTCCGGGTTCGGGACAACCGGCGCGCGCATCAGCCGCTTCAAATCCCGGCTGCGGTTATACTCGCTTTGCCCGAATCGCGCGGCCCGGATCAACAGACGCGGGCGTTTCAGGGTTGAGATCAGCTCAAACAATTCGGTCATTGTCAGTCCCTTCGCTTGGATGGGGCTTAGAATGATACAACCTATGCGGGTGTTGCGCATTTCCCCGCTCAAGCGCGCGCAACGTTCGAAGATCTTTAGAAAATTTAAACAATTATCGGCATCGTTCCGTTTCTTAACGAACGGGTAACCAAAGCAACCCACGGTTGAATGGGATTACAGAGCGGCGCGGCTGCTGCGCCGCCCTACTGCGGGGGATGAAACGATGAGGACCGAACCGGCCGAGGCAGTGCTGCCTGCCTGGCTGCCAGACTATGCGCGACTTTATCTGCGCCATGTGGAAGAGGGCGTGTCGATCCGGCAACTGGCGCGGGCGGAGGGGTGTCATGCCTCGACCGTGTTGCGCCGGGTGCGCCGGATCGAGGCCCGCCGTGATGATCCACTGGTCGATGAGGCGCTGTCCCGTCTGGGGTCTGTCGCCCTTCCCCCGCCCCAAACCTCCGCCCCTGAAGAGGAAGACGCTTCGATGACCGCACCGATCCGCTCTAAAAATATCCCGACCGATGCCAACCAACTGGCGCGCGAAGGCCGCCGCATCCTGCGCCGACTGGCCGAACCCGGCGCCCTGCTGATCGTGGCAGGCGATATGGACAAGGCCGTCGTGCTGCGCGGCACGGTGCGCACGGCGGTGGTCGAGCGTGCCGTGGCGCAGGCCTTCGCGCTGCAGGACTGGATTGCCATCAAGCACACGGGCCGGGTGATCAGCTATGAAATCGCCCCCACCGGACGCGCCGCGCTGAAACGGATGCTGGACGAAGATGCCGCCGCGCAGGGGTTTGCCGATGCCACCGAGGCGGGCGACATGCCCTTTGCCGATCAGCACCGCGACTGGGGCACGCGCGATGTGAACGAGGGGCAGGGACGGGTGCGCCGGATGCGGGCGAACCTTGCCGAAAGCCCGTTGGGCGTGCTGTCGCGGCGCCGGGACAAGGATGGCGAACCCTTCCTGACCCCGGATCTGGTCGCGGCGGGCGAACGTCTGCGCGAAGATTTCGAGCTGGCGCAGATGGGCCCGCGGGTTGCGCAGAACTGGGAACGGTTTCTGACCGGGGGGGACCGGGGGCAGTATAACCCCGATGCGGGCCATGGCGGCGGCTCGGACCGCGCGCGCGACCGGGTGGCGCTGGCGCTGCGCGATCTGGGGCCGGGTCTGGGCGATATGGTGCTGCGGTGTTGCTGTTTTCTGGAAGGTCTGGAAACTGCGGAACGGCGTCTGGGATGGTCGGCGCGCTCAGGCAAGATCGTGCTGCGCATCGCGCTGATGCGGCTGAAACGGCATTACGAGGAAACCTATGGCGGCGCGTCGCCGTTGATCGGCTGAAGCTCAGAGCGCCGCGAAGGCGGGCGGATAGGTGATCTCGCCCGCAGGCAGGTGCGCGCCCGACAGCGAGAGCGCCTGCAAATGCGGCCCGTCATAGGGTGTGCGCAGCCCCTGCGCCGCCGCGACACTGAAACCAAAGCGCCCGTAATAGGCTGGATCGCCCAGCACCAGCAGGGCCTCGACTCCCTGCGCGCGGGCGATCTGTATCCCGGCCCGGATCAGGTCGGTGCCAATGCCCTGCCGACGGCAGGGTTTGCGCACGCTGACCGGCGCCAGTGCCCAGGCCTTGACCGGCGCTGTCAGCGGTGAAAACGCGACATGGCCCAGACAGGCACGCCCGAAACGGGCCACCAGAGATAGTGCCAGATCGCCGTCGGTGCGCAGCGCTGCGATCAGCTGCGCTTCGTCCGGCCCGCCAAAGGCGGTCTGCGTCATCAGGCCAATCGCGCGGGCGTCGGTGGTGGTCTCGGTGGTGATTTCTGGCGTGGCCTCGCCCATCTCATAGACCCGCTTGATCGTGCGGGTCGCCGCAGCCCAGGGGCTGGCGGCGGTGCGGGCCTGATGCGCGTCAAAATCCGCGCGCGAGGCAAAGCCTTCGCTGACCGTCCAAACCATCGGATCGGCACTCTGCGCGATGTCGAAGAACAAACAGCCCGGTTCGCGCACGGTGGCGCCGATATGGGCGGGCAGGTGGGCCAGCACCGCCTGACGCTCTGCCGCCGAGGTGCAGATCAGATGGCCGGTCAGTTGGATCAGTGCCATGCGTCCCCCTGTGGCACAGCCGCAGATCGGCTGCACGGTTGTCTTTGTGGCACGGCGCTTCGAGGCACGCCTTGGGCGCGCTCTCACCCTGAGCTCACTGAAAAGATGTCACCTGCGCCCAGAGGGGCGCAGGCCAAACATCATTCCCACTCGATCGTGCCGGGCGGCTTCGAGGTGATGTCATAGGTCACCCGGTTGATGCCCTTGACTTCATTGATGATCCGCGTCGCGGTTTCGCCCAGGAACTCGTGCGTGAACGGGTAGTAATCGGCGGTCATCCCATCGACCGAGTTCACCGCCCGCAGCGCGCAGGCATAATCATAGGTGCGCCCGTCGCCCATCACGCCCACGGTTTTCACCGGCAAAATGGCCACGAAAGCCTGCCAGATGTCATCATACAGCCCGTGTTTGCGGATCTGGTCGATATAGACCGCATCGGCCTTGCGCAGGATTTCCAGCTTTTCGCGGGTGATCTCGCCGGGGCAGCGGATCGCCAGACCGGGGCCGGGGAAGGGGTGACGCCCGATGAAGCTGTCGGGCAAGCCCAATTCACGACCCAAGGCGCGGACCTCGTCTTTGAACAGCTCGCGCAGCGGCTCGACCAGTTTCAGCCCCATTTTTTCCGGCAGACCGCCGACGTTATGGTGCGATTTGATCGTGACCGACGGCCCGCCGCTGAAGGACACCGATTCAATGACGTCCGGGTAGAGCGTGCCCTGCGCCAGGAATTCGGCGCCTTCGATCTCATTGGCGTATTTCTGGAACACGTCGATGAACAGCCGGCCGATGATCTTGCGCTTGGTTTCGGGGTCAGAGACGCCCTCCAACTCGCCCAGGAACAGCTCGGCCTCATCGGCGGCGATCAGCTGGATGTTGTAATTGTCGCGGAACATCGTGACGACTTCGGCCGCCTCGTTCTGCCGCAAGAGCCCGTGATCGACGAAGACGCAGGTCAGCTGATCGCCGATTGCCTCGTGGATCAGGATCGCCGCGACCGAGCTGTCAACGCCGCCCGAAAGCCCGCAGATCACCTTTTTATCGCCAACCTGCGCGCGGATTTCCGCAATCGCCTGTTCGCGATAGGCGCCCATCGTCCAGTCGCCGGTGAAGCCCGCCAGTTTCACGAAATTCTCGTAGAGTTTCGCGCCGTTCGGGGTGTGGTGTACTTCGGGGTGGAATTGCACCGCGTAGAAATGATGCGCGACATCGGCGGTGATCGCGAAAGGCGCGCCCGGCGAGGTGCCGTAAACCTGAAACCCGGGGGCGATTTTACTGACGTGGTCGCCATGCGACATCCAGACCTGTTCGCGGCCGCCATCGGCAAACCAACCGTCGAGGATCGCGAGCCTTGCCTCGGTCGGCGTCACATAGGCGCGGCCGAATTCTGCCGTGTGGCTCTGGCCGCTTTCGACCAGGCCGCCCAGTTCCTGCATCATCACCTGTTGGCCATAGCAGATCCCGAGGATCGGCACGCCAAGCGTGAAGGCGGATTTCGGCGGGCGGGGGGAGCCTTCACGGGTGACGCTGTCCGGGCCGCCCGAAAAGATGATCGCTTGGGGGGCGAAATCCGCCAGGAACGCGTCGGTCACGTTCTGATAGGGATGGATTTCGCAATAGACGTTCAGCTCGCGCAGGCGGCGCGCAATCAGCTGCGTGACCTGAGAACCGAAGTCGATGATGAGGAGGCGTTGATGCTGGGTCATGGCGAGGGAATATTCGGCGCGCGATTGGAAAGCAAGAGGCCGGAGGCAAGGCCGATGGCTCTGCCCCCGGCCCCTCGGGATATTTGAACCAGAAAGAATGGGGGAAGCCGAAAAGGGGGGCCGCAGCCCCCCAGGGTTCGGTCGGTTTCAGCGCTCGGGCAAAAGCCCGCGCGGGCTGAAGCGCAACACCAACAGCAACACCAGCCCCATCACGATCAGCCGCATATGCGCCGCCGAATCGATCAGATGCTGTTTCAGCACGCCTTCTGACAGGTTGGCGGTGACCAGATCCATCATCTGCGGGCCCCAGGCCTCGGCCTTGATCCACAGATACCAGATCAGCATGCCCCCCAGCACCGAGCCCCAGTTGTTGCCCGATCCGCCAACGATCACCATCACCCAGATCAGGAAGGTATAGCGCAGCGGGTTATAGGAGGCGGGCGTCATCTGCCCATCCAGCGTGATCATCATCGCGCCCGCCAGCCCGATCACCGCCGAGCCCAGCACGAAGATCTGCAAATGCCGCCGGGTGACGTTTTTGCCCATGGCCGCGGCCGAGATTTCATTGTCGCGGATCGCGCGCATCATCCGGCCCCAAGGCGATTTCAGCGCCAGTTGCGTGGCCCAGATCAATAGCCCCAGCACGATGACGAACAGCCCGGTATACAGCAGCTTGACCAGCAGGGTCGAGGCCGTGACCGGGTCCAGCCCCAGCGCCGCGGCGCGTTCGACGAAGGCCGCGTTGCCTTGCAGGTCAATCTCATAGGGCACCGGCCAGGGCCGCGGAATGCCGTTGACGTTCAAGACCCCACGCGCAAGCCACTCTTCGTTTTTCAACGCGGCGACGATGATTTCGCCGATCCCCAGCGTGGCAATCGCCAGATAATCCGAGCGCAGGCCGAGTGCGGTTTTGCCGATGACCCAGGCAGCACCCGCCGCCAGCACCCCGCCCACCGGCCAGGCAATCAGCACCGGAAGGCCAAGCCCGCCCAGATAGCCCAGTGCCGACGGGTTGATAGCCTGCACCGCCGCCACCGCCGGGTCGAACACCGCGCGATAGGTGAAGAACCCCGCGACCAGCACCATGATGATCGCCAGCGCCCGGGTCTTGCCCGCAAGCCGCCCGTTCAGCCAGACTGCCAGCACAATCGCCGCCGCCGCGATCATCAGACCAATCAGGATCTGCCAGCCGCCCGCCGCAAATGCCCCCGGGGTCGGCGGCATTGCCACCAGCACCGGCGCCAGCCCCCCAAGCGCGATGAACCCCACCACGCCCGAGTTGAACAGCCCCGCATAGCCCCATTGCATGTTGACCCCCAGCGCGAGGATCGCCGAGATCAGCCCCATGTTCACGATCCCCAGCGCACCGTTCCACCCCGAGGTCAGGCCCTCGAACACGATCAGCACGGCCATCACCGCAAACAACAGCGGCGCACGAATTTTGCCACCCTTGGCGGCGCTCGGTTGATGCGTGCTCATACCGATTTCCCCTTGAACAGCCCGGTGGGCTTGAACAGCAAAACGATGATCAGAATGGCGAAGCTGACCGCGAATTTATATTCGGTGGACAACAGCTGTAGCAGCCCCTCTGCCTCCCAGTTCGGGATCAGATAGGTCGCCACCTTTTTCCAGGCATAGGTCACGCCGACCTCGGAAAAAGCGATGACGAACCCGCCCGCAATCGCGCCCAGCGGATTGCCAAGCCCGCCCACGATGGCCGCCGCAAAGATCGGCAGCAGCAGCTGGAAGTAGTTGAACGCCTTGAAAGATTTATCCAGGCCGTACAGCGTGCCCGCCGTGGTTGCCAGCGCCGCCGCAATGATCCAGGTGACCGCCACAACATGGTTGGGGTTGATCCCCGACAGCAAGGCAAGATCCTCGTTGTCTGAAAACGCTCGCATCGACTTGCCGGTGCGGGTGCGCGCCAGAAACCAGAACAGCGCCCAGACCACCAGCCCGGCCACGACCACGGTGATGACCTGCGTCGTGCGGATCGACAGCGGCTCGTCCAGGCCGGTGGCGGTTTTGAACGCGCGGGCGGCGACGACGAACCGTTCGCCATCGGCGAACTGGATTTCATCGACCCCGATCAGCAGGCGGGTCAACCCGTTCATCACGAACATCACACCGACCGATACCATGGTCAGGATTACCGGCGCGGTCTTGACCTTGCGATAATAGCTATAGACGACCCGGTCGGTGGCCAGCACCAGTGCCGCGGTGATCGCGATGCCGAAGGGCAGGGCCAGCAGGGCCGTGGGCAGCGGCCCCAGCCCGATCCCCAGCGCCTGCAAGCCCCAGGTGACGATGATGGTGATCCCGGTGCCAAAGGCCATCGTATCGCCATGGGCGAAGTTGGAAAACCGCAGGATGCCATAGATCAGCGTGACCCCCAGCGCCCCCAGCGCCAGCTGCGCGCCATAGGCGGTGGCGGGCACCACGACATAGTTCAGAATTGCGACCAGCGCATTGAGGAATTCCATCTCAGCCCCCCAGGAAGGTGCGGCGGACCTCGGGGTCGGCCATCAGCGCGGCGCCCGTGTCGGTGTATTTATTGGCGCCCTGCACCAGCACATAGCCCTGATCGGCGATCTCCAGCGCTTGCCGCGCGTTTTGTTCGACCATCAGGATGGAAATGCCGGTGCGTGCGACCTCGATGATCCGGTCGAACAGCTCATCCATCACGATCGGGCTGACGCCCGCGGTGGGTTCGTCCAGCATCAGCAGCTTGGGCTGCGTCATCAGCGCCCGCCCCACCGCAACCTGCTGGCGCTGGCCGCCGGACAATTCACCCGCGTTCTGATGTCGCTTGTCGCGCAGGATCGGGAACAGGTCATAGACCTGTTCCATCGTGGGGCGGAAATTGTCGGTGCGGATGAAGGCACCCATTTCCAGGTTTTCCTCGACCGACATCGTCGGGAAGACGTTGTTGACCTGCGGCACGAAGCCCATACCCTTGCGCACCCGGTCTTGCGGACTGAGCGCGGTGATATCCTCGCCGTCCAGCATCACATGGCCGCCGCGCAGCTTGAGCATGCCGAAGACCGCCTTCATCGCGGTCGATTTGCCCGCGCCGTTCGGGCCGACGATCACCGCGATCTGGCCTTTCTCGACCTTCAGGGTGCAGCCGTGCAAAATATCGGCCGCGCCATAGCCGCCGGTCATGTCAGAGGCATCAAGGAAGCTCATGCGATACCTCCGAAACAGCCCATAACGCCTTGCTTGATCATGAAAAATCCGATCACGATGCTGCCTCCGCCTTGACCTTGTTCTTCAACCCGGTGCCCAGATAGGCCTCGATCACCGCCTCGTTTTGCATGATGCTTTCGGCCGAACCTTCGGCCAGCACACGGCCTTCGGCCATCACGATCACCGGATCACACAGCCGCCCGATGAAATCCATGTCGTGCTCGATCACGCAGAAGGTGTAGCCGCGTTCTTTGTTCAGTCGCACGATCGCATCGCCGATGGTATTCAGCAGCGTGCGGTTCACGCCCGCGCCAACCTCGTCCAGAAAGACGATCTTGGCCTCGACCATCATCGTGCGGCCCAGTTCCAACAGCTTCTTCTGGCCACCTGAAAGGTTTCCGGCGCGTTCGTTTTTCAGATGCGAAATCGTCAAGAAATCAAGCACTTCATCGGCTTTCTTCAGAAGCGCCGCCTCTTCCTGCGCGATCCGCCCGCGGCCAAACCACGCATTCCACAGCGTTTCACCCGACTGGCCGCCCGGCACCATCATCAGGTTCTCGCGCACCGTCATCGACGGGAACTCATGCGCGATCTGAAAGGTGCGCAGCAGCCCCTTGTGAAACAGCTCATGCGGGGCCAGCCCCGTGATATCCTCGCCATCCATCGTGACGCGCCCGGAGGTTGGTTTATGAACCCCCGCTATCACGTTGAAAAGTGTTGATTTTCCAGCCCCGTTCGGGCCGATCAGCCCGGTGATGGAGCCGGTGGCGATCTCTAGCGAGGCATTGTCAACAGCCCGAAAGCCGCCGAAATGCTTGTGCAGGTTCTCTACCCGGATCATGCAGTCCCCTTACCTCATGCGTTGCATGAAGAGTGCCGTTTACGGCATTGTTCTTAATGGAAAACAGCCCGGATTTCTCCGGGCTGTTCTGACGTTGTGCCGCGCCTTAGCGGTATTTGACGGTTTCGATTTTACCGTCTTTGATCTCGATTTCGCGGAAGGTGCCCGAGGATTCACCGGCCCCGATCAGCTCGACCGACGAGGCGCCCTGATAGTCGATGTCCTGACCCGCCGCGAGCAGATCGAACGCCTTGCCCAATTCGCCCGGCAGGATCGGTTCGCCCGGGGCGTTGGCCACGTCCATGACTTTCTCTTTGTAGACGTTCGGATCGGTGCTGCCCGCCGCCGCCATCGCCAGCAAGATCAGCGCCGCCGCATCATAGGATTCCGACGAATAGACGGTGCTGCCGTCGAAGCCCGCTGCCGTCGCCATTTCGATGAACTTGTCCTTGCCTGCGCCTTCCGACGAGGGGATCTGCCCGAACGAGCCGTTCACTTCGGTGCCGAAGTTGTTTTCCAGCGTCGAACCGACCATGCCATCGGGGAAGACGAAGGTTTCAAACGCGCCCGAATCCAATGCGCCGCGCAGAATGCCCGAACCGCCCTGGTCAACATAGCCCGCGATCACCAGCGCATCGCCACCGGCCGAGGCCAGCGCGCCGACTTCGGCCGAATAGTCGGCCTTGCCGTCTTCATGCGCGGTGTTGATCGTCACGGTGCCACCGGCGGCCTTGAACGCCTCGGCGAAGCTGTCCGCCAGACCTTTGCCGTAATCGTTGTTGGTATAGGTCAGGGCAACCGACTTGATGCCGTGTTCCATGATGATTTCCGTCATCACCTGACCTTGGCGCGCGTCAGACGGCGAGGTGCGGAAGCACAACCCGT
>JAQTYE010000020.1:14863-30194 GCA_028749255.1 Paracoccaceae bacterium
GCCGACGGCGAGATCATCACCATACCATTCGGCATCGCGACGTTTTGCAGCGAGGCGGTGGTCTCGCCCGAGCACATGCCGCCAACGATCCCTTTCACGCCCTCGGCCGTGATCAGACGTTCCACAGTGGCGGTCGCCGCCGCCGAGTCGACGCAGGTGCTGTCGCCACGCACCGAAGTCACGGTCGCACCGCCCATGAACTTGCCCGAGTCCGAGGCCTCTTTCATCGCGAGTTCCGCGCCCTGCGCCATGGTCGGCGACATCGATTCCAGCGGGCCGGTGAAGCCCATCGAAATCCCCAGCTTGACATCCTCGGCGAAAGCGCCGCCAGCGGTCAGCGCGGCAGCGGCGGTGGCCAGAAGAAGCTTTTTCATATGTTCACTCCCATGTTGGAACATTGTCCTGGCGCGAAGGTTAGAGCGCGCCTGCACAAAAGAAAATAGGACAGGATTGCTTTGTGAGGTCGAAATTCGACCGGGTGGGCAATTTTTGAACGTCTTGACGCAGCGTCGCGCAAGGATTTTCGGCGGCGGCCCGCGTCATTCGAACTTCTCTTCGGGGAAGTCGATGCCGGACAGGTCGCAATCGTCATCTTCGGGGATCAGCGCGGGGTCATAATCATGGCCCACTTCGCCCGCCGCCCCCGAGGTGCCCCGTTCGCGGTAAGGCGTGGTCTGGTAATGCGCGCGGTAGCATTTCGAAAAATGCGACGGCGAGGCAAAACCGCAGGCCAGCGCCACGTTGATCACGCTCATTTCCGTCTGCATCAGCAGGTTGCGCGCCTTTTGCAGCCGGATCTCCATGTAATAGCGTTTCGGGCTGCGGTTCAGATAACGCCGGAACAGCCGTTCCAGCTGCCGGGTGGACATGCCAACCTCTTCGGCCAGTTTGGCCGGGCTGACCGGATCTTCGATATTGGCCTCCATCCGGCCAATGACCTGCGCCAGCTTGGGGTGGCGCACGCCGATCCGGGTCGGGATCGACAGGCGCTGGCTGTCCTGATCGGTGCGGATCGAATTATAAATCAACTGGTCGGCCACGGTATTGGCCATGCCCTCGCCATGATCGCGCGCGATCAGTTTCAGCATCAAATCCAGCGAGGCGGTGCCGCCCGCGGTGCTGATCCGGTTCCCATCGACCACAAAGACCGATTTGGTCAGCCGCACCTCTTCGAAATCTTCGGCGAAACTGTCCTGATTTTCCCAGTGGATGGTGGCGCGCTTGCCATCCAGAAGCCCGGCCTTGGCCACCGCCCAGGCCCCGGTGCACAACCCGCCCACCGCCGCGCCGCGCCGCGCCTCGCGCCGCAGCCAGTTCAGCACCGGCTTGGTGGTGGCCTCGGCCACGTCGATCCCGCCGCACACCAGCACGGTGTCGTCGCGCGACACCTCGTCGAGCCCCATATCCACCCGCAGCGCCACGCCATTTGAACAGGTCACATCCCGCCCATCCTCGGACGCCAGTTTCCAATCGTACAACTTTTGCCCCGACACCTGATTGGCCAGCCGCAACGGCTCGATCGCCGAGGTGAAGGCCATCATCGTCATCCGGTCGAGCAGCAAAAACACATAGCGCCGCGGCCGCGCCAGCGGTGGCAGGCGCACAGTGCCCTGTGACGAGGCGGGTCTGGAATGGGTCCGGGGTGTGGAAGGGCTGCGCATTTGCGACCTGCGTTTGTCGTTTCAAGCCACACAATCAGGGAATTGCGGCGCCCGCAAGAGGCCACGAAACGCCGCATGTGCAGCGGATATGCCCTGTGCCGCAAAAAACGAATAATGGGTTTGTTTCAGCTCAACGCTCGCTTTATAAGCACCGGACACGCTTTTGATGCTTCGGAGGGGAAGATGGGCAAGGGATGGACGAAAACGGACTGGCGCGCGAAACCGCGGGTGCAGATGCCGGACTATCCCGACATGGGCGCGCTGCACGCGGTCGAGGCGACGCTGGCGAAAATGCCGCCGCTGGTCTTTGCCGGCGAGGCGCGCCGTCTGCGCGCCGATCTGGCGAAAGTAGCCCGTGGCGAGGCGTTCCTGTTGCAAGGCGGCGATTGCGCTGAAAGCTTTGCTGAATTTTCGGCCGATAACATCCGCGACACGTTCAAGGTGATGTTGCAGATGGCGATTGTGCTGACCTGGGGCGCCAAGGTGCCTGTGGTCAAGGTCGGCCGGATGGCCGGGCAATTCGCCAAGCCCCGCTCGGCACCGACCGAAATGATCGGCGGCGTGGAATATCCCAGCTACCGCGGCGACATCATCAACGGGTTCGAAACCACGATGGAGGCCCGGCTGCCCGATCCGAACCGGATGCTGCAGGCCTATACCCAGGCCGCGGCCAGCCTGAACCTGCTGCGCGCGTTCTCGACCGGCGGCTATGCCGATATTCACCGCGTGCAATCGTGGATTTCGGGCTTCACCGATGAAGACGAGGCCGCGCGCTATCGCAAGGTGGCCGATCAGATCGCCGAGGCCATGGATTTCATGCGCGCCGCCGGGGTCACCTCGGAAACCGCGCATGAACTCGGGACGGTCGATTTCTACACCAGCCACGAAGCGCTGCTCCTGGAATATGAAGAGGCGCTGTGCCGGATCGACTCGACCTCCGGTCTGCCGGTCGCGGGTTCGGGCCATATGATCTGGATCGGCGATCGCACCCGTCAGCCCGACGGCGCGCATGTCGAATTCTGCCGCGGCGTGCAAAACCCGATCGGGTTGAAATGCGGCCCCTCGACCACCGCCGAAGACCTGAAGGTCTTGATGGCGAAACTGAACCCGCAAAACGAGGCGGGGCGGCTGACGCTGATCGCGCGGTTTGGCGCGGGCAAGGTCGGCGATCACCTGCCGCGTCTGATCCAGACGGTGCAGGCCGAAGGCGCCAACGTGGTGTGGACCTGCGACCCGATGCACGGCAACACGATCAAATCGGCCAGTGGGTTCAAAACCCGGCCGTTCGATTCGGTGCTGCGCGAGGTGCGGGAATTCTTTGGTATCCACAAGGCCGAGGGCACGATCCCCGGTGGCGTGCATTTCGAGATGACCGGCAAGGATGTGACCGAATGCACCGGTGGCGTGCGTGCGGTGTCCGACGAAGATCTGTCGAGCCGCTATCACACCGCCTGCGACCCGCGCCTGAATGCCAGCCAGTCGCTGGAGTTGGCCTTCCTGGTTGCGGAAGAGCTGCGCGACCGGCGTGCGCTGCAAAAGGCCGCGAACCAGTAAATCGTTACATCTCAAAAACATGCGGCCCGAAGTTGACACTTCGGGCCGCGTTACTTGTTACGAACGTGGATCTCAGTCGTCGGCGCGCACCAGCCGGAACATCGCACGACGTTCTTCCGGGGTGCGGGGCGCGAACCCCGGGCGCGGCGGTTGCGCGGGGCGGGCTGCGGGCATCGGATCGGCAAGGCCCAGGGCCGCAGGGCTGACCGGGATCGGCGCGGGGGCGGGCGTGTCGGTGCCCTGCACGATGGGCGTGACCTGCGCGGCCACCACGTCAAAGCGGCGCGGTGTGCGCCCGATCACGTCGCCCTCGGCGACCAGACATCCCAGTGCGCGGGTAATATCGCCCAGATCCGATTTCAACGGCATCAGCAGCAACGTGGCGGTCAGCTGCGGCTTGCCGATGCCGGTTTCGGCGCGCAGCGTCAGTTCAACAATCGCAGGATCCTGAAACATCGCCTCGGTCACTTCGGCGATCCGGCGCCGCCCCTCGGGGGCGAACATCGCGGTCAGCGGCATGCCGCGCACCTCCATTCCCATCAGATCGTTCAGATGCATCCCGGCCAGCCGAAACCGGCCCATCCCGGGCGCCACACGTTCGATGATGAAGGCGTATTCCAGTGCCCGTTCGATGCCGCGCGGGTCCACATCGGACCGCGACGGCACCAGACGACCACGCCGCAGCGCTTCCCAATAGGCCCGCATTTCCGCTGTGATCCGTTGCCCGGCACCCGCCTGCTGCACCATTTGCACAACCTTCCCAAAGGGTGTTTCGTCGCGTTCCATCCTACACCTGTTTCTTCGCCCGCGCGGCAAAAACCGCGTGATCTGCGCTGAAAACCTCCTCCGCCTTTGGCGGATACGGGTCTTTCGGTTGACCCTCGGAGCGAAATCCTTACTGAACTCTTAATACGCCTTTTTTCTGCCTTATGGGGAACTAAAGTCTTAAATGGTTAAGCCCGACACCACCGAGAACCGCATGACACATCTTCCGCCGCAAGTGATTTCAATGACCGGATTTGCCGCCCGCCAGGGCGCGGGGCTGGGGCATGAGTGGAGTTGGGATGTCCGTTCGGTCAATGGCAAGGGGTTCGATCTGCGCCTGCGCCTGCCCGAAATCGAGGGCTTGGAAGCCGCCGTGCGCAGTGCGGTGGCCAAGGTGGCGGCGCGCGGAAATATCACGCTCAACCTGCGGCTTAGCCGGTCCGAACAGGCCGAAGGTCTGCGTCTGAGCGAGGCCGGGCTGGCGGCGGTTCTGGGGGCTGTTGCACAAATCGAGACGGCCGCGCGTGATCGCGGTCTGGCGCTGGCGCCCAGCCGGGCCACTGACCTGCTGACGCTGCGCGGCGTGATCGAGCAGGGACCGCCCGCGCTGGACGATCCGGCGGCGCTGCGTGCGGCGCTGTTAACGGATCTGGATGCGTTGTTAACCGATTTCACCGCGATGCGCGCGGCAGAAGGTGGCGAAATTGGGGCCGTGATCAGCGCGCAGATCGACAGGATCGCGGGTCTGACCGAAGCGGCCCGCGCCGCCGCCGAGGCCCGCCGCCCCGAAGTGGCCGCCACGCTGCGCGCCAATCTTGCCCGGGTGATGGAAGGCGCGCCTGGCGCCGATCCGCAGCGCATCGCGCAAGAACTGGCGATGCTGGCGGTGAAATCCGATGTTGCCGAAGAAATCGACCGGCTGCGGGCGCATATCACCGCCGCGCGCACGCTTTTGGCCGACCCCGCGCCGGTGGGTCGCAAATTCGACTTTCTGACCCAGGAATTCGTGCGCGAGGCCAATACGCTGTGTTCAAAATCCGGGTCCGAACGGCTGACCGCAATCGGGCTTGACCTCAAGCATGTCATCGACCAGATCCGCGAGCAGATCCAGAATGTGGAGTAAGCCATGACCAATTGTGCCCGCCGCGGTGTGCTGATCATCCTGTCCTCGCCGTCGGGTGCGGGCAAATCGACGCTGGCGAAGCGGTTGATGGCGTGGGATCCCTCGCTGCGGTTCTCGGTCTCGGCGACCACCCGCGCACCGCGCCCGGGCGAAACCGACGGGATCGAATATTATTTCCGCACGAAACATGATTTCGAGGCAATGGTCAGCGCTGGCGAGATGCTGGAACATGCCGAGGTCTTCGGCAATTTCTATGGCACGCCGAAAGCCCCGGTCGAGGCCGCGATGCGCGCGGGCAATGACACGCTGTTTGATGTCGATTGGCAGGGCGGGCAACAGATCCGCCGCTCGTCTTTGGGCAAGGATGTGGTCAGCATCTTCATCCTGCCGCCCTCGATCGCCGAGCTGGAAAACCGGTTGCGGGCGCGCGCGCAAGACAGCGACGAGGTGATCGCCGCGCGGATGGCGAAATCCATGCATGAAATCAGCCATTGGGGCGAGTATGATTATGTCGTCGTCAACCACGATGCCGATCAGGCCACCGAAGAGTTGAAAACCATCCTGTCGGCCGAACGCGCGCGGGCCGACCGGCAGCCCGGGCTGACCGAATTCGTGCGCGGGTTGCACAAGGAGTTTGACGCGCGATGATCTATGAACTCGACGGAATTGTGCCGATGATCGGGCAGGGTACCTGGGTGGCGCCCGATGCCAATCTGATCGGTCGGGTGGTGCTGGAAGACGAGGCCTCGGTCTGGTTTGGCTGCACGTTGCGCGGCGACAATGAAGAAATCCGCGTCGGCCGCGGATCGAACGTGCAGGAAAATGTGGTCTGCCATACTGATATGGGTTTTCCGCTGCTGATCGGGGCCGATTGCACGATTGGCCATAAGGCAATGCTGCATGGCTGCATCATCGGCGAGGGCAGCCTGATCGGCATGGGCGCCACGGTGCTGAATGGCGCGAAGATCGGGCGCGGCTGTCTGATCGGCGCGGGCGCGCTGATCACCGAGGGCAAGGAGATCCCCGACGGATCTTTGGTGATGGGCAGCCCGGGCAAGGTGGTGCGGCAGCTCGACGCAGAGGCGCAGGCGCGGTTGCTGAAATCGGCGGCGCATTACCGGGCGAATGCGGCGCGGTATGCCCGTGGGCTGAAGGCGCTGTAAGGCGCACGCTTCAGTCGGCCTTCAGCGGTATTTCGAGGATGTCAAAATCGACGCCGGGCCAGATCTGCGCCACCTCGGCGCGCACCAGCGCGGCATTGGGCAGCGGCGGGCAATAGGCGCGCAACGCCCCCTGATAGCCGCAGTCATGCAGCAGACGCGCCAGATCCAGAATATCATAGTCCAGCGATAGCAGCGGCGACAGCACGACATCGGGCATCGTGCGCGCCAACAGCGCCACGTCAATCGCGCCAAGCTGGACAATGGTGACCGAAGCGCCAGACACCCCGTGCAGCGCCAGCGGCAAGGTTTGTGATGGTTCCACCACCAGAATTTTACGCCCCCCCAGATCGTCGCGCACCTGCCCCGTCTGATCCGCACGCAGCAGGTTGGAAAAAGGAGGAAGCGTCATCCGTCATTCCCAAATACCACGCCGAAAGGGATCTCCTTCAGCGAGAAAAATTGTTTGTAGCGCACGCAAAGAGTTAGCCCTGCAAGACCGGGCCCGTAAGCGAATTTGCAAGCATGGTTTACTCCGCACCGGGATTGGTCAAGGCTCCGCACATCGAATCGGAGAGTAATCGTGCTGAAATCGTCAACAATTCCGATTCTGCAGGCCGTGCCGTTGCCGGTTTTGCTGGTAAACGCCGAGGAAAAGATCGTTGCCTCGAACCAGGGCGCGCAGACGCTGTTCGGCGGCACGCTGGAAGGGCGCGCCTTCGTGACCGTGCTGCGCCAGCCGCAGTTGGGGCGCGCGCTGGAAGCGGCGTTGACCGAGGGGCAATCCGATCAGGTGCGGCTGCGGATCACGCCCCCCGGGCGCGAGATGGTGACGCTGGTCTCGGTGGCGCCACTGCCGCCCGAACCGGGCGGGCTGTTGCCGCGTGGCGGGGCGATGCTGAGCTTCGAAGACATCACCGCCGTCGAGGAAGCCGAGGCGATGCGCCGTGATTTCGTCGCCAATGTCAGCCATGAACTGCGCACGCCGCTGACGGCGCTGATGGGCTTTGTCGAAACGCTGCGCGGCGCCGCCAAGGATGACCCGGTGGCGCGCGACCGCTTTCTGGCGATCATGGAACGCGAGGCGGGGCGGATGAATCGGCTGGTGGGCGATCTGCTGTCGCTCAGTCGGGTCGAATCCGAGGAACGGCTGCGGCCGACGACGCGGGTCGATCTGTCTGCGGTGCTGAAAGGCGCGATGCAGACGCTGACCCCGGTGGCCGAGGCGCAGAAGGTCGCGCTGATCCGCGCGGGCGAGGTAGGGCCGCTGAAGGTCTCGGGCGATGCCGACCAATTGACGCAGGTGTTTTCGAACCTGATCGAGAATGGCATCAAATACGGCGGCGCGGGCGGGTCGGTGACGGTCAGCGTGACCCATATCGCCCACGAGCCGGTGCTGCGTGGCCCGGCATACCGCGTGGAAGTGTCCGACAAGGGCGAGGGTATTGATCCGATGCACCTGCCACGCCTGACGGAACGGTTCTATCGTGTCGATACCCACCGCTCACGCGAACAGGGCGGCACCGGGCTGGGGCTGGCGATCGTCAAGCATATCGTCGCGCGCCACCGCGGTCGGCTGAAAATTGACAGCGAAAAGGGCAAGGGCAGCTGTTTCAGTGTGATCCTGCCCGCGCTCTGATCTTTGGGCGGGCAGGGGGGTGGCGCCCCCTGGCCGCAGTCAGTCTGCGAACCAGATCGCGGCATTCGGACCCAGATTCAACACGCCACCGCGGAGTTCGGCCGCCAGAACCGGCCCGATGACGGTGCCCCGGGGCGCGGGTAATGTGACCGGATCGGGACCGAGGTTGAAATAGCAGCACAGCCCGGTCGTGCCATCTGTCCGGCGGAACGCCAAAACCGGATCCGGCGCGGGCAGGAATTCGGTCGTGCCATGCCGCAGCACCGGGGTGGCGCGGCGGAAGGCCAGCATGGCGCGGTACTGGTGCAGCACCGAATTCGGGTCGGCTTCTTGTCCGGCGACGTGGCGCGCGGCCTGTGGCGGTTTTATCGGCAGCCAGGGGCGCGCACGGGAAAACCCGGCATAGGCGCTGTCGTCCCAGACCATCGGCGTGCGGCAGCCGTCACGGCCCTTGTTGTCTGGCCAGAAGCGCAGGCCCGGCGGGTCGGTCAGTTCGGAATATTCCAGCTCGGTCTCGGTCTGGCCCAGCTCTTCGCCCTGATAGATCCCGATTGTGCCCTGAAACGAGGCGAGCAGCGCAATCGCCTGTTTCGCGACCGCATCGGGTTTGCCGAAATCCGCCCAACGGGTGACATGGCGGTTTACATCATGGTTGGAAAACGACCACGAGGGCCAGCCGTCGGGGGCAGCCTTGAAGAAGCCCTCGATCGCGGTGCGGTAATGCGCTGGCGTAAATTCCGGCCCCAGCATGTCAAAGCTGTAGGCCATATGCAGATGCGCGGGGCCTTCGGTGTATTCGGCCGTGATCGCCAGGGCGAAGGGCGCCACCTCGCCGACCTCGCCGATCAGACAGCGGTCGGCGTAACGGTCCAGCAGTGTGCGCAGACGGGCCAGAAACGCCAGGTTCTCGGGCTGGCTTTTGTCATGCGCGTGGCGCTGCATGTCGTAGGTATTGCCCGGCGGCCAGACCGGCCCGAAGGGCGTCGCGGGCGGGTTGTCGCGCAAGCACCCGTCGTGGATGTAATAGTTGACGGTATCAAGGCGGAACCCGTCCACGCCGCGATCCAGCCAGAACGCCAAAACCCGCAGCATTTCGTCCTGCACCGCCGGATTGCGCAGGTTCAGGTCGGGCTGCGAGGGCAGGAAATTGTGCAGGTAATACTGTTTGCGCCCCGCATCCCATTCCCAGGACGGGCCCCCGAACACCGACAGCCAGTTGTTCGGCGGGCTGCCATCGGGGCGGGCATCGGCCCAGACATACCAATCGGATTTGTCGCCGCAGGTGCGGGAATTGGCAAACCACGGGTGTTTGTCGGACGAATGCGACAGCACCTGGTCGATGATGACCTTCAACCCCAGATCATGCGCCCGCGCGACCAGCGCATCGAAATCGGCCAGCGTGCCGAACAGCGGCTCGATTCCGGTATAGTCGGACACGTCATAGCCCATGTCGGCCATCGGCGAGGGGAAGATCGGGCTGAGCCAGATCGCATCGACACCAAGGCTTGCCACATGGGGCAGGCGCCGGGTGATCCCCGCCAGATCCCCCACGCCGGTGCCCGTGTCATCTTGAAAGCTGCGCGGATAGATCTGATAGATCGTCGCACCCCGCCACCAGTCCTGCGCCATACCGCCCTCGCCTTTGCCTGAGATCCTGCCTTAGATTCGGGCAAAGCATAGACCGGTTTGCGCGCGCAGCAAATCAATGCCCGCTGATGCTTGACGGGGCGGGCGCAGAGGCCCATCAAGGATGAAACAGCGTCGAAGGGTCTGAGCTTGAAAGACATCACTGCCCCCACCGTCGAAGTCCTGCGGGATGATATTCTGCGCCACCTGACCTTTACGATGGGGAAAGATGCCGATCATGCCTCGGTTTACGACTGGCGCATGGCCTTGTCTTTCGCACTGCGTGACCGGATCGTCGAGCCGTGGTTCGCGGCCACCCGGCAAACCTGGGAACAGGGGCGCAAACGGGTCTATTATCTGTCGATGGAATTTCTGATTGGCCGTGTGCTGGAAGATGCCGCGATCAATCTGGGGCTGCGCGCGACCTGCCGCGATGCGATGACCAGTCTGGGCGTCGATTTCCGCGCTGTGGTCGAGGATGAACCCGACGCGGCGCTTGGCAATGGCGGGCTGGGACGGCTGGCGGCGTGTTATATGGAAAGCATGGCGACGCTGGGCTGTGCGGGCTATGGCTATGGCATCCGCTACGAACACGGGCTGTTCCGGCAGCGGTTCGAAGGCGGGCGTCAGGTCGAAACCCCCGAAGACTGGCTGAACCAGCGTCATCCGTGGGAATTCGAACGCCCCGAGGCCGCCTATGAGATCGGCTTCAAGGGCACGGTCGAGAAACGTGACGGCAAATCGGTCTGGGTGCCGGGCGAAACCGTGCTGGCCGAGGCGTTTGATATGCCGGTGATCGGCTGGAAGGGAAAATGGGCCAATACGCTGCGGCTGTGGTCGGCCAAGCCCACGACGCTGTTCGATCTGGCGCGGTTCAACCATGGCGATTACGCTGCCGCGGCCGAACCCGAGGCCTTGGCGCGCACGCTCTCGCGCGTGTTGTATCCCGATGACACGACCTATCAGGGCAAGGAGCTGCGGCTGAAACAGGAATATTTCCTGACCGCAGCCGCGCTGCATGACATCATCCGCCGACATGTCTCGGGCGGTTATGCCCTGAAGGACTTGCCCGATCACGTCGCGATCCAGATGAACGACACGCACCCGGCGATTGCCGGGCCCGAACTGGTGCGGATCCTGGTCGATCTGAACGGCATGAGCTTCGATGAAGCCATTGAGATTACCGTAAAATGTCTGGGATATACCAACCACACCCTGTTGCCCGAGGCGCTGGAACGGTGGGCGACCTATCTGATGGGTTCGGTGCTGCCGCGGCATATGCAGATCATCGAACAGATCGACGCGTGGCACCTGAAGATGAACCCGACGCGGCCGCACTATGTCGGTGTCGTCAAGCACCACGAGGTGCGGATGGGCGAGCTGGCCTTTGTCACCGCGCACAAGGTCAACGGCGTGTCGGCGCTGCATAGCGCGCTGATCAAGCAAAACCTGTTCCCCGAGCTGAACAAGCTGCATCCGGGGCGGATCATCAACCAGACCAACGGCGTGACCCCGCGGCGCTGGCTGCGGATGGCCAATCCGGCGCTGTCCAAGCTGATCACCGAAACCATCGGCGGCGGTTGGGAATCCGATCTGGACCGGCTGCGCGCGCTGGAGCCGCATGTCGAAGACCCGGGATTCCGCACCGATTTCGCTGCGGCCAAACGGCAAAACAAGGATGCGCTGGCCGCCTGGATCTTGCAGACACAGGGCATCAAGGTTGACCCCGCGGCGATTTTCGATGTGCAGGTCAAACGGATTCACGAATACAAACGTCAGCTTCTGAACATTCTGCAGACCATCGCCGAATGGCACGAAATGCGCAGCAATCCGCAGGCCGATTATCAGCCGCGGGTCAAGATTTTTGGTGGCAAGGCCGCGCCGGGGTATCAGACCGCCAAGGAAATCATTCGCCTTATCAATGATGTGGCAAAGGTTGTTAATGCGGACCCGTTGATCGGGGATCGGCTGAAAATCGTCTACCCGGAAAATTACAACGTCTCGATGGCCGAGCGGCTGATCCCGGCGGCGGACCTGTCGGAACAGATTTCAACCGCAGGCAAAGAGGCATCGGGCACTGGCAACATGAAATTTGCCCTGAACGGCGCGCTGACGATTGGCACGCTGGATGGCGCCAATGTCGAGATCCGCGAAGAGGTCGGGGCCGAGAACTTCTTCTTGTTCGGTCTGACCGCAAGCGAGGTGATGGCGCGTCGCCAGGACCCGGAACATGCGCGCCATGCAATTTTGGCAAGCCAGACCCTGCAAGATGTCTTGCAAATGATCGCGGAGGGCCGCTTCAACCCCGAAGAACCCGAACGTTATCATGGGCTTGTGCATAATATGTGGCACTCGGATTACTTCCTTGTAGCTTCGGATTTTGAGGCATACCGTAGCGCGCAGGCGCAGGTGGATCAGGCCTTCGCAGACCCTGACCGCTGGTGGCGCATGGCCGCATTGAATACCGCACGAATGGGCTTTTTCTCGTCAGACCGGGCCATTCGTGGTTACATGGCCGATATCTGGGAGACGGAATCGGCCCTTTGAGGGACGTGATGGGACGGATTGACCAACCCGAGGCAGAACTGCTGGCCGCAGGCCGGCACAACGACCCATTCTCGGTTCTGGGCGCCCATGAGGGCCGGATCACAGCGCTGGTGCCGGATGCAGAACGGCTTTGGGCTCTGGGGGAGACGGAAGTCGAACTTCTGCCCGTAGGCCACGGAGTTTTCAGCGGAAACTGGCCCGGTGGCACCTATCGCCTGCGCGCGCAGAATGCCCATGCAACCTGGGAATTTGAAGACCCCTATCGGTTTGGTCCGGTGCTGGGCGCCATCGACGAATACCTGATCGGCGAAGGCACGCACCGCCGCCTGTGGGAGGTGCTGGGCGCGCATGTCATCACCCACGAAGGCCATCGCGGGGTGCATTTCGCGGTTTGGGCGCCTGCCGCACGGCGGGTCTCCGTTGTGGGCGGGTTCAACAACTGGGACGGCCGACGCCATCAGATGCGGCATCGCGGCGCAACGGGTGTGTGGGAGATGTTCGTGCCCGGTTTGCAGGCGGGCGAGGCCTATAAATTCGAAATCCTTGGCGCGGGTGACGTGTTACTGCCGACCAAGGCCGATCCGCTGGGCTTTGGTGCCGAGCATCCGCCGCAAACTTCGTCGGTGGTGCGGGATCTTGGGCTGCATGACTGGGCCGATGCCCCCTGGATGACCAAGCGGGAGGCGGCGCAGAACATTCATGCGCCTGTCTCGATCTACGAGGTCCACCTGGGCAGTTGGCGGCGCGTCTGGAACGAAGGCGCTCGCCCGTTAAGTTACTTCGAGTTAGCCTCGCAACTGATTGATTATGTTGTGGATATGGGGTTCACTCATATCGAGTTGCTACCGATTACCGAACATCCGTTCGATGGCAGTTGGGGCTATCAGCCAATCGGGCTGTATGCGCCCACGATCCGTCACGGCCGCCCCGAGGAATTCGCGGCACTGGTCGATGCCGCGCATCAACGCGGGATCGGGGTCATTCTGGATTGGGTGCCGGGACATTTCCCGACCGACGATCACGGGTTGCGCCGGTTTGATGGCACCGCGCTTTATGAACATGCCGACCCGAAAGAGGGGTTTCACCGCGACTGGAACACGCTGATCTACAATTACGGGCGCCGCGAAGTTTCTAATTTCCTGCTGGCCAACGCCTTGTTCTGGCTGGAGGAATACCATCTTGACGGGTTGCGGGTGGATGCCGTGGCCTCGATGCTGTACCGCGACTATTCGCGCCCCTCGGGCGAATGGGTGCCCAATAAATATGGCGGGCGCGAGAACCTTGAGGCGATTGAATTCCTGAAAGCGATGAACGCGCAGGCCTATGGTGGCGCGCCGGGCATCATGACCGTGGCCGAGGAAAGCACCGCATTTCCAGGCGTCAGCAAGCCAGTCCACGAGGGCGGTTTGGGCTTTGGTTACAAGTGGAATATGGGCTGGATGAATGATTCCTTGCGCTATTTTGCTCGTGATCCGATCTATCGCCGCCATCACCATAATGAACTTACCTTTGCAAGTTCATATGCTTACAGTGAGAACTTCATCTTGCCGATCAGCCATGACGAGGTTGTGCATGGCAAGGGCTCGATGCTGAACAAGATGCCCGGGCATGGGCCTGAGAAATTCGCCAACCTGCGCGCTTTCTATGCGTTCCAATGGGCGCATCCGGGCAAGAAACTGCTGTTCATGGGGCAGGAATTTGCCCAAGCCCGCGAATGGGCGCATCAAGAGGCGCTCGACTGGCACCTGCTGGACGACACCCGCCATCTGGGCGTGCAGCGTCTGGTGCGGGATCTGAACCGCATCTATCGCGCCCAGCCCGCGTTGCATTGGGGCGATTGCGAGTCCGATGGCTTTGCCTGGATCGAGGCCGATGATGCGGAACATTCGGTCTATGTGTTCGAGCGTCGCGCCCCCGGGGCGGCGCCAGTGGTGATTGCCGCCAACCTGACGCCGGTCGAGCGCACGCTGCGCATCGGCCTGCCGCAGGGCGGCGATTGGTTGGAAATCCTGAATACAGACAGCGCGTTCTACGGGGGGGCGAACCGGGGCAATCTTGGCACCATCAAGGCCGAGGATCAGCCTTGGTCGCAGCGCGCGCAGAGTGCCGAAATCTATCTGCCGCCGCTGGCGGTGGTGATGTTCGCGCCCGAAGGCGGCGCGAGGAGGGGAAAATGAAGACACAGCCTAATCAACGCCTCTCGTCACAGGCGATGGCCTTTGTTCTGGCGGGGGGGCGCGGGTCGCGGCTCAAGGAGCTGACCGACCGGCGCGCCAAGCCTGCAGTCTATTTCGGCGGCAAGACCCGGATCATCGACTTCGCGCTGTCAAATGCGCTGAATTCCGGCATTCGCAAAATGGCGATCGCCACGCAATACAAGGCCCACAGCCTGATCCGCCACATGCAACGCGGGTGGGGGTTCTTCCGGGCCGAGCGGAACGAGTATCTGGATATTCTGCCCGCCAGCCAGCGCGTATCGGAAAGCCAATGGTATTTGGGAACTGCCGATGCCGTGACGCAGAACATTGATATCATTGAAGATTACAAAGTCAAATATGTTGTGATCCTGGCTGGCGACCATGTTTACAAGATGGACTATGAAATCATGCTGCGTCAGCATGTCGAAAGCGGCGCGGATGTGACCATCGGCTGTCTGACCGTGCCCCGAATGGAGGCCACGGCCTTTGGCGTGATGGCGGTGGACAAAACCGGACGGATCACCGAGTTTCTGGAAAAACCCTCCAATCCGCCGGGAATGCCCGGGGATCCCGACCACAGTCTGGCCTCGATGGGGATTTACGTTTTTGACTGGCAGTTCCTGCGCGAATTGTTGATCAGCGACGCCGAAGACAGCAATTCCAGCCATGATTTCGGCACCGATCTGATCCCGCATATCGTCAAGAACGGCAAGGCGATGGCGCATAAGTTCAGTGAAAGCTGCGTCAAGACCGGGCTGGAGACCGAGCCCTATTGGCGCGATGTCGGCACGATTGATGCATTCTGGCAGGCCAATATCGACCTGACGGAATTCACGCCGAAGCTGGACCTTTATGACAATGAATGGCCGATCTGGACCTATGCCGAGCTGGTCCCGCCCGCGAAGTTCATTCACGACGAAGACGGACGGCGCGGCTCGGCGGTCAGTTCGCTGATTTCGGGGGATTGCATCGTATCGGGGTCCGAGGTGCGCAACTCGCTGCTGTTTACCGGCTGCCGGGCGCATAGTTTTTCCAGCCTCGAACATGTGGTGGCGCTG
>JAQTYE010000021.1 GCA_028749255.1 Paracoccaceae bacterium
GGTTATGCCGGGCGACAACCTGAAGTTCGAAGTCGAACTGATCGCGCCGATCGCCATGGAAGAAAAACTGCGCTTCGCCATCCGCGAAGGCGGCCGCACCGTCGGTGCTGGCGTCGTCTCGAAAATCCTGGCGTAATCGCCGCCTGACGGGCCTTTCGGGGCTTGTCGGACAGCTTGCGTGATGAAATTGGATGGTGCGCCGACAGGCGCACCATTTGCTCTTGACAGACTCAGGGACAGCCCGTAGGGAGCCCCCCTGATCTCCAAGAGATTTACGGTTCGATGCAGGCGTCGCATGCGGCGGTGTCTGCCTCTCAACCTAGAAGCCCTGCGATAAGGGAATACCATGTCTGGTCAAAATATTCGCATCCGGCTCAAGGCGTTCGATTACCGTGTGCTGGACGCCAGCACCCAGGAAATCGTCAACACCGCCAAGCGCACCGGTGCCACGGTTCGCGGCCCGATTCCGCTGCCGAACAAAATCGAGAAATTCACGGTTCTCCGTGGTCCGCACATCGACAAAAAGTCGCGCGACCAGTGGGAAATCCGCACGCACAAGCGTCTTCTCGACATCGTCGATCCGACCCCGCAGACCGTGGACGCGCTGATGAAGCTCGACCTCGCTGCTGGCGTTGACGTCGAAATCAAAGTCTGAGGAGGGGCACATGCGTTCTGGTGTTATCGCCAAGAAGCTGGGCATGACCCGGCTGTTCCTCGAAGATGGTAAGCAAGTTCCCGTTACCGTTCTTCAGCTCGACAACCTGCAAGTGGTCGCACAGCGCACCGCCGACAAAGACGGCTACACCGCCGTTCAGCTCGGCGCGGGCACTGCCAAGGCCAAGCGCACCACCGCCGCCATGCGTGGTCACTTCGCGAAAGCGAACGTGGCGCCCAAGCGCAAGGTCGCGGAGTTCCGCGTGTCGCCCGAGAACCTGATCGAAGTCGGCGCCGAGATCTCGGCCGAGCACTACAATGCCGGTCAGTTCGTGGACGTTGCCGGCACCTCGATCGGTAAAGGTTTTGCCGGTGCGATGAAGCGTCACAACTTCGGCGGTCTGCGGGCCTCGCACGGTGTGTCGATCTCGCACCGTTCGCACGGGTCCACCGGCCAGTGCCAAGACCCGGGCAAGGTGTTCAAAGGCAAGAAAATGGCTGGCCACATGGGTGCCGCGCGGGTGACCACGCAGAACATCCAAGTGGTGAAGACCGATGCCGACCGCGGCCTGATCATGGTCAAGGGTTCGGTTCCGGGCTCCAAAGGTGGTTGGGTCACGATCAAGGACGCGGTCAAGAAACCGCTGCCGGCTGACGTGCCGATGCCTGCCGCTCTGAAATCGGCCTCGATGGCCGCTGCTCCGGTCGAAGAAGTTTCGGTCGAAGGGGGTGAAGCATGAAACTCGATGTGATCAAGCTCGACGCCGGCGTTTCCGGTTCGATCGATCTGGCCGATGACATCTTCGGTCTGGAACCCCGCGCGGACATCCTGCACCGTGTGGTGCGCTGGCAGCGTGCGAAAGCACAGGCTGGCACCCACTCGACGCTGGGCAAGTCCGAGGTCAGCTACTCGACCAAGAAGATCTATCGCCAGAAGGGCACCGGCGGCGCACGTCACGGTTCCAAGAAGGCCCCGATCTTCCGTCACGGTGGCGTTTACAAAGGCCCGACCCCGCGGTCGCACGCCCATGACCTGCCCAAAAAGTTCCGGGCTCTGGGTCTGAAGCATGCGCTGTCGTCGAAAGCCGCAACTGGCAACCTCGTGGTTCTGGAAGCTGCTGAAATGACCGAAGCCAAAACCGCAATCCTCGCCAAAGCGGCGAAGGAGCTGGGGTGGAAGCGCGTTCTGATCATCGACGGTGCCGACGTGAACGAGAACTTCGCCCGCGCCGCGCGCAACATCGAAGGTATCGATGTTCTGCCGACGATGGGTGCCAACGTTTATGACATCCTGAAGCGTGACACCCTGGTGATCACGAAGGCCGGTGTCGAAGCTCTGGAGGCTCGTCTGAAATGAGCGCGAAAGCTGAACACTACGACGTGATCGTCAAGCCGATCATCACCGAGAAAGCCACGATGGCGTCCGAGAATGGCGCAGTGGTCTTCCAGGTGGCGAAAACCGCGACCAAGCCGCTGATCAAACAAGCGGTCGAGGAGCTGTTCGGCGTGAAGGTGAAAGCGGTTAACACGCTTGTCACCAAAGGCAAAACCAAACGCTTCCGCGGCAAGCCCGGTGTGCGTTCGGACGTGAAAAAAGCCTATGTCACGCTGGAAGACGGAATGACTATCGACGTCTCCACCGGCCTCTGATAGAAGCCGCTACAAATCTCGCGGGCCCGAGTCTTCGGGCCCGTTGAGCTTTATGTTTTCAGTCAGCTGAGAACGAGAGCGGGGCAGGTGCAAACCAGTGCCCCATACGAAACGGACCTTTGGTCCAAAGCAACGGAAGACAGAGAGCATGGCACTCAAGTCGTATAAACCGACGACGCCGGGCCAGCGTGGGCTGGTTCTGATCGACCGTTCGGAGCTTTGGAAAGGCCGCCCCGTCAAAGCCCTCACTGAGGGTCTGACCAAGACGGGTGGCCGGAACAACACCGGGCGCGTCACGATGTGGCACAAGGGCGGCGGCGCGAAGCGTCTGTACCGCATTGTTGATTTCAAACGCCGCAAGTTCGATATGGCTGCGACGGTCGAGCGGATCGAATACGATCCCAACCGCACCGCCTTCATCGCGCTGATCAAATACGAAGATGGCGAGCTGGCCTATATTCTGGCTCCGCAGCGTCTGGCGATTGGCGATAAAGTCATCGCTGCCGCGAAAGCCGACATCAAGCCGGGCAACGCGATGCCGTTCTCGGGTATGCCGATCGGTACCATCGTTCACAACGTCGAGCTGAAACCCGGCAAGGGTGGCCAGCTGGCACGCGCCGCGGGCACCTATGCCCAGTTCGTCGGCCGTGACGGTGGCTATGCGCAGATCCGCCTGTCCTCGGGCGAACTGCGTCTGGTGCGTCAGGAATGCATGGCGACCATCGGTGCCGTGTCGAACGCTGACCACTCGAACCAAAACCTTGGTAAAGCTGGCCGTAAGCGTCACATGGGCGTGCGCCCGACCGTTCGCGGTGTTGCCATGAACCCGATCGACCACCCGCATGGTGGTGGTGAAGGCCGGACCTCGGGTGGTCGTCACCCGGTTACCCCGTGGGGTAAAGGGACCAAGGGTAACAAGACCCGCTCGAACAAGAAGACGGACAAGTACATTCTCCGTTCGCGCAACGCTAAGAAGGGTCGTTAAGACATGGCACGTTCTGTCTGGAAAGGCCCGTTCGTTGACGCCTATCTGCTGAAGAAAGCGGAAAAAGCGCGCGCGTCGGGCAAAAGCGAAGTGATCAAGATCTGGTCGCGTCGTTCCACCATTCTGCCGCAATTCGTGGGCCTCACCTTTGCGGTCTACAACGGTCAGAAACACATCCCGGTGAACGTTACCGAAGAGATGATCGGTCAGAAGTTCGGTGAATATTCGCCGACCCGGACCTATTACGGTCACGCTGCTGACAAGAAAGCCAAGAGGAAGTAATCGCCATGGGTAAGGAAAACAATCCGCGCCGCGTGGCGGATAACGAAGCAATGGCCAAGACCAAAATGCTTCGCACCTCGCCGCAGAAACTCAATCTCGTTGCCGCGATGATCCGTGGCAAGAAGGTCGATAAGGCTCTGGCCGATCTGACCTTCTCGAAAAAGCGGATCGCTGACGACGTGAAGAAGTGCCTGCAGTCGGCAATCGCCAACGCTGAAAACAACCACGGCCTGGACGTTGACGCGCTTGTCGTCGCCGAAGCCTGGGTTGGCAAAAACCTCGTCATGAAACGCGGTCGTCCGCGCGCTCGTGGCCGGTTCGGCAAGATCATGAAGCCGTTTTCGGAAATCACCATCAAGGTGCGTCAAGTCGAGGAGCGTGCGTAATGGGACAAAAGGTTAACCCCATTGGGATGCGTCTCCAGGTCAACCGCACCTGGGACAGCCGCTGGTTCGCCGATAGCAAAGACTACGGTAACCTGCTGCTTGAAGACCTGAAAATGCGCGATTTCATTCACACCGAAGCCAAACAGGCTGGTGTGTCGCGCGTGATCATCGAGCGTCCGCACAAAAAATGCCGCGTGACCATTCACGCTGCACGCCCGGGTGTGATCATCGGCAAAAAAGGCGCCGATATCGAAACCCTGCGCAAAAAGCTGGCGAACTTCACCGATTCGGAACTGCACCTCAACATCGTTGAAGTGCGCAAGCCCGAACTGGACGCGCAACTGGTGGCCGAGTCGATCTGCCAGCAGCTCGAGCGTCGTGTGTCGTTCCGTCGTGCGATGAAACGTGCCGTGCAGAACGCAATGCGCATCGGGGCCCTGGGCATCCGTGTGAACGTTGCGGGCCGTCTGGGCGGTGCTGAAATCGCGCGGACCGAATGGTACCGTGAAGGTCGCGTGCCGCTGCACACCCTGCGTGCCGACATCGACTATGCGACGGACGAAGCCACGACCCCTTATGGGATCATCGGGGTGAAAGTCTGGATCTTCAAAGGCGAGATCATGGAACATGATCCGCAAGCGCATGACCGTAAGGCTGCCGAGGCTCAAGAAGGCCCGGCTCCGCGTGGCCCGCGCCGTGACGCCCGCTGAGGAGTATGAACAATGCTGCAACCGAAACGGACTAAGTTCCGCAAGCTGCACAAGGGCCGCATTCATGGGGAAGCCAAAGGCGGCTTCAACCTGAACTTCGGGTCTTTTGCCCTCAAAGCAACCGAGCCGGAGCGCGTCACTGCGCGGCAGATCGAAGCGGCCCGCCGCGCGATCACCCGCCACATGAAGCGTCAAGGTCGCGTTTGGATCCGTGTGTTCCCGGATACCCCGGTGACCTCGAAGCCGACCGAAGTGCGGATGGGTAAAGGTAAAGGCTCCGTCGATTTCTGGGCAGCCAAGGTGAAACCGGGCCGAATCATGTTCGAGATTGATGGTGTCTCGGAAGTGGTCGCCCGCGAAGCCCTGCGTCTGGGTGCCAACAAGCTGCCGGTGATGACCCGGATTGTTGCGCGCGAAGACTGGTAAGCGACCGAAAAGATCTGCAAACCCCCGAATTCGCTTCGGGGGTTTGTTTTTTTGAGGGCTGGCATTGCCAGGCCGGGGGTGCGGTGTTATACGCGCGCATCCTGAAACACGGACAGACATAACCCATCAGAGACAGGGTTACCCTAGTGGGGCCCTCTGATGCCTAGAAAGGACCTGGGATGAACGCCCAAGAACTCAAGGCGAAGACGCCTGACCAGCTGCGCGATGAGCTGGTCGCCCTGAAGAAGGAAGCCTTCAATCTGCGCTTCCAGCAGGCCACTGGTCAGCTTGAGAACACCGCCCGCATGCGTGCAGTCCGTCGTGACGTTGCCCGTGTGAAGACGGTCCTGACCCAAAAAGCCGCTGAAGCTGCGAACTGAGGAGTTTCCCAGATGCCCAAACGTATCCTGCAAGGCACCGTGACTTCGGACAAGAACGACCAGACGATCACCGTCCTGGTCGAGCGCCGTTTCAAGCACCCGCTGCTGCACAAGACCGTCCGTAAGTCCAAAAAATACCGGGCTCACGACGCCGCAAACCAATTCAAGACCGGTGACACTGTTCGCATCGAAGAGTGCGCACCGATTTCGAAGACGAAACGCTGGACGGTTGTTCTCGAGGCCTGAGGCCCCGGGATCAATTTTCCAGTTTGTCGAAACCCTGGGGCCCCAATGAAATTGGACGTCCCCAAAGGTCGGGAGAAACCAAATGATCCAGATGCAGACCAATCTGGATGTTGCTGACAACAGCGGCGCTCGCCGTGTTCAGTGCATCAAGGTTCTGGGTGGTTCGCACCGTCGCTATGCGTCGGTGGGCGACATTATTGTCGTGTCCGTTAAGGAAGCCATCCCGCGCGGTCGCGTGAAGAAAGGTGACGTCCGCAAGGCCGTCGTCGTGCGCACCGCCAAAGAAGTTCGTCGTGAAGATGGCACCGCCATTCGCTTCGACCGTAACGCCGCCGTCATCCTGAACAACCAGGGCGAACCGGTCGGCACCCGTATCTTCGGGCCGGTTGTTCGCGAACTGCGCGCGAAAAACTTCATGAAGATCATCTCGCTTGCTCCGGAGGTGCTGTGATGGCTGCCAAGCTCCGTAAAGGCGACAAGGTCGTCGTGCTCGCCGGTAAGGACAAAGGCAAACAGGGTGAAATCACCTCTGTCATGCCCAAGGACAACAAGGCGATCGTGGAAGGCGTGAACACGTCGATCCGCCACACCCGTCAGACCCAGACCACCCAGGGCGGCCGTATCGCGAAAGCGATGCCGATCGACCTGTCGAACCTGGCTCTGCTCGATGCCAATGGCAAAGCAACTCGCGTCGGCTTCCGCGTTGAAGACGACAAGAAAGTGCGTTTCGCCAAGACCACCGGGGAGGCGATCTGATGCTCGACCAAGCCACCTATACCCCGCGCCTGAAAGCGCTTTACGCGTCGTCGATCAAGGCCGCTCTGAAAGAAGAGTTCGGCTATAAGAACGACATGCAGATCCCGCGTCTGGACAAGATCGTCCTGAACATGGGCGTCGGCGAGGCCGTGAAAGACACCAAGAAGGTCAAGCAGGCCGCCGAGGAGCTGTCGCTCATCGCTGGTCAGAAGGCTGTCATCACCTACGCGAAAAAGTCGATTGCCGGCTTCCGCGTCCGTGAAGAGATGCCGCTCGGCTGCAAAGTCACCCTGCGTGGCGACCGCATGTACGAGTTCCTGGACCGTCTGATCACCATCGCTCTGCCCCGCGTCCGCGACTTCCGCGGCGTCAAAGGCACCTCGTTCGATGGCCGTGGCAACTACGCGATGGGCTTGAAAGAGCAAATCGTGTTCCCGGAAATTGACTTCGACAAAGTCGACGAAGTTCTGGGCATGGACATCATCATCTGCACCACCGCGGACAAAGACGCGGAAGCGAAAGCGCTGTTGAAGCAATTCAACATGCCTTTCAACAGCTGATCGCGGGGAGAGAGAACACATGGCTAAGAAATCCATGATTGAACGCGAAGTGAAGCGCGCGAAACTGGTGAAGAAATACGCCGGTAAACGCGCCTCGCTGAAGGCGATCATCGAAGACCAGAACCTGTCGATGGAAGATCGCTTCAAAGCGACCATGAAATTGGCAGAGCTTCCCCGCAACTCGTCGGCCGTCCGTCTGCACAACCGTTGCCAGCTGACCGGCCGTCCCCATGCTTACTACCGTAAGCTCAAACTCTCGCGGATCATGCTGCGTGACCTGGCCTCCTTCGGTCAGATCCCGGGCATGGTGAAGTCGAGCTGGTAAGGAGAATCGGGAAATGTCGATGAACGATCCTCTCGGCGATATGCTGACCCGCATCCGCAACGCGCAACTGCGCGGCAAGTCCACTGTCAAAACCCCGGCGTCGAAACTGCGTGCCTGGGTTCTGGATGTGCTGACGGCGGAAGGCTACATTCGCGGTTATGAACCCACTACGGGCGCCGATGGCCACCCGGAACTGGAAATCAGCCTGAAGTATTTCGAGGGCACCCCGGTGATCCGCGAACTCAAGCGCGTTTCGACCCCCGGTCGCCGCGTCTATGCTTCGGTGAAAGAAATCCCCGTTGTCCGCCAGGGCCTGGGTGTTTCGATCGTCTCCACGCCGAAAGGCGTCATGTCGGACGCGGCTGCACGCACTGCCAATGTTGGCGGTGAAGTGCTCTGCACCGTGTTCTAAGGAGGGCTCCATGTCTCGTATTGGTAAAAAACCGGTCGAGCTTGCCAGCGGCGTTAGCGCCTCTCTGTCGGGCCAGACCATCGAAGTGAAGGGGCCGAAAGGCACCCGCAGCTTCACCGCCACCGACGACGTGACCATCGCGCTTGATGGTCAGACTGTCTCCGTGACGCCGCGCGGCACCTCGAAGCGGGCTCGTCAACAGTGGGGTATGACCCGCTCGATGATCGAGAACCTGGCGACGGGCGTGACCACCGGCTTCAAGAAAGAGCTTGAAATTCAAGGTGTGGGTTACCGCGCCGCGATGCAGGGCAACGTTCTGAAGCTGTCGCTTGGCTACTCGCACGAAGTGAACTTCGAAGTTCCGGCCGGGGTCACCGTGACCTCGCCGAAACAAACTGAAATCGTTGTGGAAGGCATTGACCAACAGCTCGTTGGTCAGGTCGCTGCGAACATCCGCGAATGGCGTCAGCCCGAGCCCTACAAAGGCAAAGGCATCCGCTACAAAGGTGAGTTCGTGTTCCGCAAGGAAGGCAAGAAGAAGTAAGGGGCTGAGAAATGGCGAACAACAAAAGAGAGCTGTTCCTCAAACGCCGCCTGCGCGTTCGGAACAAACTGCGGGCTATGGCCAACGGGCGTGCGCGCCTTTCGGTCCATCGCTCGTCCAAGAACATCAGCGTTCAGCTGATCGACGACGTCAAAGGCGTGACCTTGGCAGCCGCATCGACCTTGGAAAAGGATCTCGGTATGGTTGGCAAGAACAACGTCGAAGCAGCGACCAAGGTCGGTGCGGCGATTGCGGAACGTGCGAAAAAAGCTGGCGTTGAAGAATGCTACTTTGATCGCGGCGGCTTCCTGTTCCACGGCAAGATCAAGGCTTTGGCCGATGCTGCCCGTGAAGGTGGTCTGAAGTTCTAAGAACCAGCGGGGGACGTTCGCGTCCCCCCGATGATCCGGGGGCGGCCTTTGGGCTGCTCACCAGGATTGGGATTTACGGCGTGTTACCACGCCATCACGAAAAGGAATGCCTCATGGCAGAACGTGATAATCGTCGGGATCGTCGCGACCAGCGCGAAGAAAACCCGGAATTCGCAGATCGCCTGGTTGCGATCAACCGTGTGTCGAAAACCGTGAAGGGCGGTAAGCGCTTCGGTTTCGCGGCCCTCGTCGTCGTCGGTGACCAGCGTGGTCGTGTCGGCTTCGGCAAAGGCAAAGCGAAAGAAGTGCCGGAAGCGATCCGTAAGGCGACCGAACAAGCGAAACGCTCGCTTATTCGTGTGGCTCTGAAAGACGCGCGGACGCTGCACCACGACATGGAAGGCCGTCACGGCGCTGGCAAAGTGATCATGCGGACGGCTCCGGCCGGTACCGGGATCATCGCCGGTGGCCCGATGCGCGCCGTGTTCGAGATGCTGGGTGTGCAGGACGTTGTTGCGAAGTCGCAAGGCTCGCAGAACCCCTACAACATGATCCGCGCCACCATCGACGGCCTCAAGAAAGAAGCCTCGCCCCGTTCGGTCGCGCAGCGTCGCGGCAAGAAAGTGGCGGACATCCTGGCGAAACCCGAAGCTGAAGCTTCGGTTGAAGCCTGAGGAGTTTGAACCATGGCAACGATCATCGTGAAACAAATCGCATCGGCAGCACGCCGTCCTGCGATTCAGGCTGCGACCCTCAAAGGTCTGGGTCTGGGCAAAATCAACCGCACCCGTGAGCTTGAGGATACCCCCTCGGTCCGCGGCATGGTCAACAAGATCCCGCATCTTGTGACCATCGTGGAAGAAAAAGCCTGAGCCTAACGGCCCCGTGCATTACGAAGCGCCCCGCCACCTGGCGGGGCGTTTTGCTTTGCAAGATATTTACTTGTGACGCCGCGCGAACTGGCGTCACGTTGAGGCAGAGAAGCCAAGGAGAATCGGCATGGACCTGAACGAGCAGAAAGCGGAAACCGAACAAGTGTTCCGCGAGATTTCGCAGATGGAGACCGTGCCCGAGGCGGCCTGCATCAACTTCCAGTTCGTGGCCGAAGAAGATCAGGCCGATTGGGATGGCTTCACCGAGGCGGCCGAGGCTCTGGGCTACACGGTCGAGTGGTTCGATGCCGAGGACGAAGACGAGGCCTGCGTGGAGATCACCACGGCGATGGGGCCGCTTTCGCTCGACATCCTGTGGGCGCATGAAGAAAAGCTGACCCTGATGGGCGCGATCTATGGGTTCGGCGCTGACGGCTGGGGCTTTTTCTCGGAATAACACCGGTAGGCTAGGGGAGGGGGGCGCGTGTCAGGCCCCCTTAACCGGCCGCGCGTAAAACGGTTGATCGGCGCCCCGAACCCGTCTATACGCCCCCGGTGGGCTCTTCTGGGCCCCAGAATCAATGCCGTCAGGCGAAACAAAAAATGCCGTGTTTGCTCCATCCGTCGCTGGCGGGGCAGTTCCGGCTTAGGAGATAGCGACATGAAACTTCATGAATTGGCCGATAACGCCGGTGCAGCCCGTAAGAAAAAGCGCGTCGCGCGCGGTCCGGGCTCGGGCAAAGGCAAAACCGCTGGCCGTGGTATCAAAGGTCAGAAATCGCGTTCGGGTGTTGCTATCGGTGGCTACGAAGGCGGCCAGATGCCGCTGTATCGGCGTCTGCCGAAGCGTGGCTTCAACAAGCCCAACCAGAAATCCTTCGCGGTGGTCAACCTTGGCCTGATCGAGAAATTCATCGCCGAAGGCAAGCTGAACGGCGCTGCCGAGATCAACGAAGACGCGCTGATCGCGTCGGGTCTGGTTCGTCGCAAGCTGGACGGCATCCGCGTTCTTGCCAAGGGCGAGATCAAAACCAAGGTCGCGCTGAACGTGACCGGCGCTTCGAAAGCGGCCATTGAGGCCGTCGAGAAAGCCGGCGGCACGCTGACCGTGGTGGCTGCTGCCGCTGAATAAGCGGTTGTGGGCGGGCCTTCGCCCGCTTACATAGGCAACAGTTTTCCAGGCGCCGCCGACCGGGGAACGGTCCGGCGGCGCTTTCATGAAAGAGACGGGCATATGGCATCTGCTGCAGAGCAAATGGCGGCGAACCTGAGCTGGGACGCCCTGGGCAAAGCCACCGAGCTGCGCCAACGCATCTTCTTTACGATTGGTCTGCTGATCATCTACCGGCTGGGGACTTATATCCCGGTGCCGGGGATCGACGCGGTGGCCCTGCGTGAATTCATGGATAAGGCGGGTTCGGGGATCGGCGGCATGCTGTCGATGTTCACCGGCGGCGCGCTGGGGCGCATGGGCATCTTCGCACTTGGCATCATGCCCTATATTTCGGCCTCGATCATCGTTCAGCTTCTGACCGCTTTGGTCCCGGCGCTGGAGCAGATGAAGAAAGAGGGCGAACAGGGCCGCAAGAAGATCAACCAGATCACGCGCTATGCGACCGTGGGGCTGGCGACGTTCCAGGCCTATGGCCTGGCCGTCTCGCTGCAATCGGGCGATCTGGCGCATGACCCTGGGCTGTTCTTCATCGCCTCGGTCGTTGTTACGCTGGTTGGCGGCACGATGTTCCTGATGTGGCTGGGTGAGCAGATTACCGCCCGCGGCATCGGCAACGGCGTTTCGCTGATCATCTTTGTCGGTATCGTCGCCAACATCCCGGCCGCGCTGGCGCAATTCTTTGCGCAGGGCCGTTCGGGTGCCGTATCGACCCCGGTCATTCTGGGCGTGATGGTCATGGTGGTGGCGGTCATCGCCTTCGTCGTGTTCATGGAGCGCGCGCTGCGCAAGATCCATATTCAATACCCCCGCCGCCAGGTGGGCATGAAGATCTATGACGGCGGGTCGTCGCACCTGCCGATCAAGGTCAACCCGGCGGGCGTCATCCCGGCGATCTTTGCCTCGTCGCTGCTGTTGCTGCCGACCACGATCGCGACCTTCTCGGGCGCGCAAACCGGCCCGATCATGTCAACGATTCTGGCCTATTTCGGCCCCGGCCAGCCGCTGTATCTGCTGTTCTTCACGGCGATGATTGTGTTCTTCGCGTATTTCTACACCGCCAACGTCGCGTTCAAATCCGACGAGGTGGCTGATAACCTGAAGAACCAGGGTGGCTTTATTCCGGGCATTCGCCCCGGCAAAAAGACCGAAGACTATCTGGATTATGTTGTGGCGCGCGTGCTGGTTGTCGGCTCTGCCTATCTGGCTGCGGTCTGCTTGCTGCCCGAGATTCTGCGCTCGCAATTGTCGATCCCGTTCTACTTCGGTGGTACGTCGGTTCTGATCGTCGTCTCGGTGACGATGGACACGATCAACCAGATCCAGTCGCATCTGCTGGCGCACCAGTATGAAGGGCTGATCGAGAAATCGCAGCTGCGCGGCAAGAAGAAGTCGGGGGCGCGGAAAGCCCCGGCACGTCGATAAACGGGGGGATACCGATGACGAACATCATTCTTCTGGGGCCGCCTGGTGCAGGCAAGGGCACGCAGGCGCGCAAGTTGGTGGAAGAGCGTGGCATGGTCCAGCTGTCCACCGGGGACATGCTGCGCGAGGCCAAGACCTCGGGCACCGAGATGGGCAAGCGTGTGGCCGAGGTCATGGACCGTGGCCAACTGGTCACCGACGAAATCGTCATCGGTCTGATCGAAGAGAAGCTGAAAACCGCCGGCGGCAACGGCTTCATCTTCGACGGCTTCCCGCGCACGCTGCCGCAGGCGGATGCCTTGGGCAAGCTGTTGGCGAAGACCGGGCAGAAGCTGGATGCCGTGATCGAAATGCGGGTGGATGACGAGGCGCTTGTGCGTCGGATCACCGGGCGTTTCACCTGTGGCAATTGCGGCGAGGTCTATCACGACGAGACCAAGCCGACCAAAGTCGCGGGCACCTGCGATGTTTGCGGCAGCCACGATCTGAAGCGGCGCGCCGACGATAATGAAGACAGCCTGAAAACCCGGCTGATGGAATATTACAAGAAAACCTCGCCGCTGATCGGCTATTACTACGCGACGGGCGACCTGTTCACCGTCGATGGTCTGGCCGAAATCGACGAAGTGGCGCGACAGATGAGCGCCATTCTGGATCAGCAGGCGAACTAAGACACCAATGCGCTTGACCTTGAGGGGGAATCCCTCTAGGTCACAGCGTCTCGGTAGAGAATCGTCGTGAACCGGTAATCCCCGGCTGTGGCGAAGAGCGGCCCGAAGCACTGCTTTCGGGCCTTCGTTGTGAGAAAAGGTTCTGGGATTACGGAACCGCAACTAAAGGATACACGCTTTGGCACGTATTGCTGGCGTCAACATTCCGACCGGGAAACGCGTCCCGATCGCATTGACCTATATCACCGGTATCGGCCCCCATATCGCAGAACTGATCTGCGAAGCCGTGGGCATCGACCGCACCCGTCGCGTCAACGAACTGTCGGACGCCGAAGTCCTCGCGATCCGCGAGCACATCGACGCCAACTTCACCGTTGAAGGCGACCTGCGTCGTGAAAACCAGATGAACATCAAACGTCTGATGGATCTGGGCTGCTACCGTGGCCTGCGTCACCGCCGGAACCTGCCGGTTCGCGGTCAGCGCACGCACACCAACGCTCGTACCCGCAAGGGCCCCGCAAAAGCCATCGCTGGCAAGAAGAAATAAGGGGAGCGTTGAAACATGGCACGTGATAAAACCCGCGTTAAACGCAAAGAACGCAAAAACATCGCCGCTGGCGTTGTTCATGTGAACTCCTCGTTCAACAACACCAAGATCCTGATCTCGGACGTGCAGGGGAACGCCATTTCGTGGTCGTCCTCGGGCACCATGGGCTTCAAGGGCTCGCGTAAATCGACCCCCTATGCCGCACAGATGGCCGCTGAAGACGCAGCCAAAAAGGCACAGGAACACGGCCTGAAAACCGTGGACGTCGAAGTGCAGGGCCCGGGCTCGGGTCGTGAATCGGCGCTGCGTGCGCTGGCTGCGGCGGGTCTGAACATTACGTCGATTCGCGACGTGACTCCGATCGCACACAACGGCTGCCGCCCCCCGAAGCGTCGCCGCGTCTGATCTAGGACTACCCGATCGGGCCGTGTGGGCAATTCCCCGCGCGGCCCTTTCGCTTTCGTTTATACCCTCGGGCGTCCCCGGCTTACGGACATGGGTTTGGGACAAGTATGGAGGCAGAACGCATGATCCACAAGAATTGGGCCGAGCTGATCAAACCGACTCAGCTTGAAGTCAAGCCGGGCAACGATCCGCAACGCCAGGCAACCGTGATCGCCGAACCGCTGGAACGCGGCTTTGGCCTGACTTTGGGCAACGCCCTGCGCCGCGTGCTGATGAGCTCGCTGCAAGGTGCGGCCATCACCAGCGTTCAGATCGACAACGTGCTGCACGAGTTCTCGAGCGTGGCCGGTGTGCGTGAAGACGTCACCGACATCATCCTGAACCTCAAAGGCGTGTCGCTGAAGATGGACGTCGAGGGGCCGAAACGCCTGTCGATCTCGGCCAAGGGCCCGGGCATCGTGACCGCTGGCGACATCACCGAATCTGCTGGCATCGAGGTCCTGAACAAGGATCACGTCGTTTGCCACCTGGATGACGGCGCCGATCTGTTCATGGAACTGACCGTGAACACCGGCAAAGGCTATGTCGCGGCTGACAAAAACCGCCCCGAAGATGCGCCGATCGGTCTGATCCCGATTGATGCGATCTATTCGCCGGTGAAAAAAGTCGCCTACGAAGTGCAGCCGACCCGCGAAGGTCAGGTGCTGGACTATGACAAGCTGACGATGAAAATCGAAACCGACGGTTCGCTGACCCCGGAAGATGCCGTGGCCTATGCCGCGCGCATCCTGCAGGATCAGCTGTCGATCTTCGTGAACTTCGACGAACCGGAATCGGCCAACAAACAAGACGCGGATGACGGGCTGGAATTCAACCCGCTGCTGCTGAAGAAAGTGGACGAGCTGGAACTGTCGGTCCGTTCGGCGAACTGCCTGAAGAACGACAACATCGTCTATATCGGCGATCTGATCCAGAAAACCGAAGCCGAGATGCTGCGCACTCCGAACTTCGGCCGCAAGTCGCTGAACGAGATCAAAGAAGTGCTCTCGGGCATGGGTCTGCACCTGGGCATGGAAGTCGAGGACTGGCCGCCGGAGAACATCGAAGATCTGGCGAAACGTTTCGAAGATCAGTTCTGATTGACAGATTTGGGGGGCGTGGGTTAAACGCCCCCCGACAATGCCGGAAATATCCGGGAACTCTGGGCATGATGCCCCAACGACGCTTCGTCCAACGCAGACGGGGCAACACAAAGTAAAACGCGACTATAGGAGACTATCATGCGTCACGCCCGCGGTTATCGCCGTCTGAACCGTACCCACGAACACCGCAAAGCGCTGTTCTCGAACATGTGCGGTTCGCTCATCGAGCATGAGCAAATCAAAACCACGCTGCCGAAAGCCAAAGAACTGCGTCCGATCATCGAAAAGATGATCACGCTGGCGAAACGCGGCGATCTGCACGCCCGCCGTCAGGTGGCTGCGATGCTGAAACAAGACAAAGACGTCGCCAAGCTGTTCGAAGTGCTGGGCCCCCGCTACAAAGAGCGTGCCGGTGGTTACACCCGCGTTCTGAAAGCCGGCTTCCGTTATGGCGACATGGCGCCGATGGCGATCATCGAATTCGTTGATCGTGACCACGCTGCCAAAGGCGCCGCTGACAAAGCCCGCGTCGAAGCCGAGGAAGCCGCCGAGGATTGATCCCGGCTGGCTCTTGCCGCGCGATTTTGAAAATCCCGCCCTGGTGGCGGGATTTTTTATTGCCAGATTGCGCAGAATTTGACGCCGCTGCGGGACGACTCAGCGGTTTTGCGGGGCGGAAATCGCGCCATGTGCCACTGTCGGATGCAATCTTAAATCAGGCGGTCAAGATCGGGGTTAAGATCGGTGGCCGCGCCTAAAAAATCCAGTAAATCCAAATGGATCTGGGGCGACAGGCACGTCAGGCGCGTAAAAGCTCCGGGTCCCGGCGCAGACACGCGCAAACGTCACCCGGAACGCGTCTTGCCTATGTAATTTAAAGTTGACGCCCTTCCGAACAACTTGTCTAAAAAGATATGTCAATAAATCGCGCGACCATGGAAATACTGGACGAACTGACGGCGTTGTCTCCTCTCGGATTCACCGTGGGGTTGCATATTCGCTTCGCCACGCCCCTGCTGTATCACAGCACGTTTCCGCCAGCCTGGGTGCGTCACTATAATGACAATACCTATTATCTGCGCGATCCTCTGGTGTTCTGGGGGATTGGCACAACCGGTGTGACTCGCTGGAGCGAGATCAGTCTGCCTGATCCGTTTGATGTCATCAAACAGGCCGCGCAATTCGGTATGAAATACGGGGCTTCTGCGTCCTGTGGGCCGATTTCGTCGCGCTCGATTGTCGGGATCGGCAGGGCAGATCGCGAGTTTACCGATGAGGAGCTGGCGAAGCTCGAGGAGATCACCCTGCGATTGCACGAGGAGAATACACCTCCGACGGAGCTGACGCAGGCACAGATCGAAGCACTGCAATGCATTTCGAATGGGGATCGCCACACTGCTGCCGCTGCCAAACTGGGGATTTCGGAGAGTGCGCTGAAGGCTCGCTTGAAGTCAGCGCGTATCCGACTTGAGGCCCGCACCACCTCTGAGGCGGTGCGCAAAGCACGAGAATACAGATTGCTCTGAGCTCTGTGGCGCTTCCCGAAAGGTTTCAACCCAGAAGGAGGCACTACTATGGAAGCCACTACTCTCTCTTACACCAATTTGCACAACCATGGAGAGTTGTTCGCAAACTTTTTTCGTGCGCGGCACGAAACTTTCATCAGCCGCAAGCAGTGGGATTTGCCGCAGGTTGATGGCATGGAGTTCGACCAATATGACACTGCGGCCAGCCGCTGGGTCGCGGTGCATGACCGCGGGCAGGTTCTGGCGGGGGTGCGTCTGATTCCCACCACCCACCAATGCGGGATCTACACCTACATGATCCGGGATGCGCAGCGCGGGCTTCTGCCCTCGATCCCCTCGCATCTGCTGTATGAAGAGGCGCCGATTGCCAGCCACATCTGGGAATGTTCGCGCATTTTCGTGTCCGAACATGTCCCTGCGCATCAGCGCATGTCGGTTCACACGCAGCTGATCCATGAAATGGTGGCTTCGGCGCGCAATCTGGGGGCCTCGATGGTTCTTGGGTTGATCCCCGCCGTGGCGGTGCGCGGCGGGCGCCGGGTCGGTCTGGACTGTGTCCCGACAGGGCCGGTTCTGGATATCGGCGGCCCGCACGTCTGTGTGGAAATCAGCCTTGCGGCGAAAATGCACTAACCTTGATGGTGTTAAGGTAATCGTAAGGTTAATGGCGCAAAAGCGTTGTGTAGATCCCTCACCTTCCTGACTGGCCCCTGCCTTTGGCGGGGGCTTTTCTTTGGGGGCTTTTGTTGGCGGGGGCGGGGCGCTACTGATGGGGTATGCCCGATCTGTTCGACTCCCCCTCGGCGCCCGAGGCCACTCCGGCCCATCGCCCGCTTGCGGACCGGCTCCGCCCACAGCACCTGTCCGAGGTGATCGGACAGGCACATGTTCTTGGTCCCGAAGGGCCATTGGGGGCGATGCTGGCGGCGGGTTCGCTCAGTTCGTTGATCCTTTGGGGGCCGCCCGGCGTCGGCAAGACAACGATCGCGCGGCTGCTGGCTTCGGAAACCGACCGGGCCTTCGTGCCGATCTCGGCGATTTTCACCGGCGTGCCCGAGCTGCGTAAAGTGTTCGAGGCCGCCAAGCTGCGATACACGCAGGGCCGTGGCACGCTGCTGTTCGTCGATGAAATCCATCGTTTCAACAAGGCGCAGCAAGACAGCTTTCTGCCGCATATGGAGGATGGCACGATCCTGCTGGTTGGTGCCACCACCGAAAACCCGAGCTTCGAGCTGAACGCCGCTGTGTTGAGCCGATCGCAGGTGATCGTGCTGGAACGGCTGACCCTGGCCGATCTGGAACGTTTGGCGCAACGCGCCGAACAGGTGCTGGGCCGCGCCTTGCCGCTCAAGGCCCCCGCGCGCGAGGCGCTGCTGGAAATGGCGGATGGTGACGGGCGCGCGGCGCTGAACCTGATCGAGCAGGTGATGGCGTGGAAACTGGATGCGCCGCTGGATACGCAGGCGCTGTCCACCCGGCTGATGCGGCGCGCGGCGAAATACGACAAGTCAGGCGATGAGCATTACAACCTGATTTCGGCGCTGCATAAATCGGTGCGCGGGTCGGACCCGGACGCGGCGCTGTATTGGTTTTCGCGAATGCTGGAGGGCGGCGAAGACCCGCGCTATCTGGCGCGGCGGTTCGTGCGGATGGCGGTTGAAGATATCGGTCTGGCCGATCCACAGGCGCAGACCCATGCCCTGCACGCCTGGGAAATCTATGAACGTCTGGGCAGCCCCGAGGGGGAGCTGGCCCTGGCGCAAACCGTGATCTACCTTGCGCTCGCGCCGAAATCGAACGCGGGCTACATCGCCTATAAAATGGCGCGGGCCGAGGCGCGGCGATCCGGGTCTGAACCGCCGCCCAAGCATATTCTGAACGCGCCGACCAAGCTGATGGAAAAGCAGGGCTATGGTGCGGGCTATGCCTACGACCATGATGCGGAAGACGGGTTTTCCGGGCAGAATTACTTCCCCGAAACGATGAAGCGCCCGGTGCTTTACAACCCCGTCGAGCGCGGGTTCGAGCGCGAGTTGAAAAAGCGTGTCGAATGGTTCGCAAAGCTGCGTGACAAGCGCAACAGTTGACATTTCCCGCCCGTCCAGCAAGGAAGGCCGCATGATCCAGACCCTTCTGACCGTCGCCCTTGGGGGCGCTTTGGGTGCCTCCGGGCGCTATCTTGTGAACGTCGGCCTGCCGCGGCTGTTCGGGCACGGGTTTCCCTTCGCGACGATGTTCGTGAACATCGCCGGCAGCTTCGCGATGGGGCTGATCGTCGTGGTTTTGGCGCACAAATCGGGCACCCGGTTTGCGCCGTTTCTGATGACCGGGATCTTGGGGGGCTTCACCACTTTTTCCGCCTTTTCGCTGGATGCTGCCAAATTGTATGAGGCGGGCCAGCTGGGCACTGCCGCGGGCTATGTGATTGGCACGGTTGTGCTGGCACTGGCGGCACTGTTCGCCGGCATGGCATTCGCAAGAGGATTCTTTGCATGAGCAGCGTTCAGACAATCAAGGTCACCGAGGACGAAGGCGAACAGCGTCTTGATCGGTGGCTGAAAAAGAAATTCCCGCAGGTGAACCAGGGGGCCGTCGAAAAGATGTGCCGCACCGGGCAGCTGCGGGTCGATGGCGGGCGCGTCAAGGCCAACACCCGCGTCCTGCCCGGCCAGGAAGTGCGCGTGCCGCCCCTGCCCACCGCCGAGGTGGTTGCGCGCGTGCGCGCCGAACGCCCCACCGGCCCCGCCGTGTCGCGCGGCGATGAAGAGATGATCCAGGCCTGCGTGTTGTGGAAGGACGACCATATCATCGCCCTCAACAAACCGCCGGGGCTGCCCAGTCAGGGGGGCTCGGGGCAGGGCAACCGGCATGTGGACGGCCTGACCGAGGCGCTGAAATTCGGCTACAAGGACCGGCCGAAAATGGTTCATCGGTTGGACAAGGACACCTCGGGCGTGCTGCTTTTGGCGCGCACCGACCGGATCGCGCGCGCGCTGTCCGAGGCGTTCCGGCTGAAAACCACGCGCAAGATCTATTGGGCTGTGGTCGCGGGCGTGCCGACGCCGAAGATGGGCACGGTGCGCTTTGGCCTGATGAAGGCGCCGGGTCATGGCCGCGGTGGCGAGGGCGAAAAGATGATCTGCATCCATCCCGCCAAGTTGGGCGATTACCCCGAGGCCAAGCGCGCGACCACCGATTACGCGGTGCTCGAGGCGCTGGGATCGCGGGCGGCCTGGGTTGCGCTGGTGCCGATCACCGGGCGCACGCATCAGCTGCGCGCGCATATGGCCGAGCTGGGCCACCCGATCATCGGCGATGGCAAATATGGCGGCTCGGGTCAGGAAAACCTGGGCGATGGCTGGGGCGCGCAGCTGGGCGGCGATATCAGCCGCAAGTTGCATCTGCATGCCCGTTCGATCAGCTTCGATCATCCGATCACCAAGAAACGCATCACCATCACCGCGCCTTTGCCCGATCACATGGCGCGCAGCTGGAAAACGCTGGGCTGGGAGCCGAATGACGTGCCCGCCGATCCGTTCGAGGACGAGGCATGAAGCTGATCGTCTTTGATGTCGATGGCACGATTTCGGACAGTCAGGCGCATATCCTGCACGCGATGTCGCTGGGTTTCGAGGCAGTCAGCGCGCCGATGCCCGGGCGCGATGCGGTGCTGTCGATCGTCGGGCTGTCGCTGCCCGAGGCGGTGGCACGGCTGGCGCCGGAACTGGACGCCGCCACGCAGGCGGCCATCGTCACGGCCTACAAGCACAGTTATATGGACAGCCGGGCGGCCAGCCCTGCGCCACTCTATCCCGGGGCGGGCGATTTGCTGCACCGGCTGGCGGCGCGCGACGATTGCCTGCTGGGGGTGGCCACCGGAAAATCGCGACGCGGGCTGGATGCGCTGATCGCGCATCACGGGCTGGGCGGTCTGTTCGCAACCCGTCAGGTGGCCGACAACCACCCGTCGAAACCGCATCCGGCGATGTTGTTCGAGGCGCTGGCCGAAACCGGGATCGACGCGCGCGATGCCGTGATGATTGGCGACACCAGCTTTGACATCGACATGGCCCGGGCGGCGGGGATTCCGTCGATCGGCGTCAGCTGGGGCTATCATCCGGTGGGCGAGTTGACGGCGGCGGGCGCAGGCCGGATCGTGACCGATTTTGCCGCGCTGGAGGCGGCGCTGGCGGAGTTTCTGGGAGAGAGCGCATGAGCAACTGGGCAGCGAAACGGTTCTGGAAAGCGGCAACGGTGACCGAGGCCGAGGGTGGCTTTGGCGTTGCGCTGGACGGGCGGGCGGTGAAGACCCCGGCCAAGGCACCGCTGATCGTGCCTTCTCGCGCCCTGGCCGAGGCCATTGCCGTCGAATGGGATGCGCAGGTTGCCAAAATCGACCCGACCACCATGCCGGTGACCCGCGGCGCCAATGCCGCCATCGACAAGGTGCGCACGCAGCACGCCGAGGTCGCGGCCCTGATCGCCGAATATGGCGGCACGGATCTGCTGTGCTATCGCGCCGAGGCGCCCGAGGCCCTGATCGCCCGGCAGGCGGCGGCGTGGGATCCGTTGCTGGACTGGGCCGAAGTGGCGTTGGGGGCGCGGTTGATCGTCACGCAGGGGGTGGTGCCCGTTGAACAGCCTTGCGCTGCGATGGCTGCTCTGACCGCGCGCGTGGCAGCGCTGGATGAATTCGAACTGGCAGCGTTGCACGATCTGGTGGGAATCACCGGTTCGCTGGTGCTGGGGCTTGCGGTGGCGCTGGGGCAGCTGGATGCGGCAACGGCCTGGGATCTGGCCCGGATCGACGAGAATTGGCAGATCGAACATTGGGGCGCCGATGACGAAGCCGAAGAGCAAGCCGCACTCAAATGCGCAGCACTGCTTGCGGCCGAACGATTCTGGGCCCTGCATCACAGCTGAGTGCCTTTTCCTAACATGCCCGATTTTGAGCGTTTCGCAGGCATTTGCCTGCGGCATAAGCAGAGGTTCCCGCGTAAAGGCGAAAGCAGCCTTGACGTTCTTTGATCAATTGGCCCAAACTTGGCGCATTGAGGGATAAACCTCATAAGACGTTCCAGCCCGCAAAGGGCGCAGAACCGCCATACGATAGGGCGGCAACTCAGGAAGAGGTAACTATGAAAAAATCCGTATTTCTCGGCACGCTCGGTGTCGCTTGCCTTTCGGCAGGCATCGCCGCGGCGAGCACGCTTGACGAAGTCAAAGCGCGCGGCGAGCTGAACTGCGGCGTGAATACCGGCCTTGTGGGCTTTGCTGCCCCCGATGCCAATGGTAACTGGTCGGGCTTTGATGTCGCCATCTGCAAAGCGGTTGCTGCGGCCGTTCTGGGCGACGCGTCGAAAGTCAAATACGTGCCGACCACTGGTCAGACCCGCTTTACCGCACTGGCCTCGGGCGAAATCGACATGCTGGCCCGGAACTCCACCTGGACCTTCTCGCGCGATACCGACCTGAAACTCGACTTCGTGGGTGTGAACTACTACGACGGTCAGGGCTTCATGGTGCGCAAAGAGCTGGGTGTGACCTCGGCCAAAGAACTCGATGGCGCGTCGGTTTGTATCCAGACCGGCACCACGACCGAGTTGAACCTGGCTGACTTCTTCAAAGCCAACAACATGAGCTATCAGCCGATCACCATCGACAGCAATGCCGAAGGCGAACAGCAGTATCTGGCCGGTGCATGCGACGCCTACACCACCGACGCGTCGGGTCTGGCCGCCACCCGTGCCGCTTTTGCGGACCCGGAAAACCACATCATCCTGCCCGAGATCATCTCGAAAGAGCCGCTCGGGCCGGCCGTGCGCCATGGCGACAACCAGTGGGGCGATATCGTCCGCTGGACGCTGAACGCGCTGATCGCTGCCGAAGAATACGGCGTGACTTCGGCCAATGTGGACGAGCTGGCCAAAGGCACCGAGAACCCGGAAATCAACCGCCTGCTGGGCGTTGAAGGGGATCTGGGCGCGATGACCGGTCTCGACAAAGACTGGGCGCTGCGCGCGATCAAAGCGGGCGGCAACTACGGCGAGATCTTCGCGGCGACCATCGGCGAATCGACCCCGATCGGTCTGGCCCGTGGCCTGAACGCGCAGTGGACCCAGGGCGGCCTGCTCTACACGCCGCCGTTCCGGTAATCTGATATCGGTAGGGGCGTCCCGGGAAACCGGGGCGCCCTGCCACATTCGAAGAAATGACCTGCACGCGGGGCCGCAGTCGCGAGATCCCAACACATGGGCAAAAGCCCGGACGCGTGACAGGAACAGGGGAAGCAACAATGACTAGCGCATCGGATGCGCCGGAACCCGGGTTTCGGCTCAGTCAGCTCATTTACGATACGCGTTACCGGTCGCTGACGATTCAGGTCGTCACCTTCATTCTGGTAATGGCGGGGATCGCGTGGCTGATCGACAACACGATTCAAAACCTCAATCAGCTTGGCAAGGACTTCAACTTCAGTTTCCTGACCAACCGGGCTGGCTATGACATTGGTCAACAGCTGATCCCCTACACCAATGACAATACACATGCGCGGGCGATGCTGGTCGGCTTGCTCAACACGTTGTGGGTCTCGGCACTGGGCTGTGCGACGGCCACGGTGATCGGCATTTTCGTCGGTGTGCTGCGGTTGTCGAAAAACTGGCTCGTGGCGCGGTTGATGACGATCTATGTCGAAACCTTCCGCAACATTCCGGTGCTGCTGTGGATTTTGGTGTCGCTGGCGTTGCTGACCGAACTGACGCCCTCGCCGAATGAATACCGGATCAACCCGGCGACCGGAGAGGCCGGGGTGACGATGTGGTTGTTCGATTCAATCGCGCCGACAAACCGATATACTGCGGTGCCCTCGGTCGAATTCACCCATGGACTGGGCGCCATCAACACGGCCTTTGCGCCGATTTCGTTGAACTACCTGCTGATTGTCATGGCATTGATCGGTTCGTTCTGGGCCAATCGGCGGCTGCTGGCGCATGCGCATCAGGTGCAGGATGCAACCGGCGTGCGGCCCACGACCTGGTGGAAAAGCCTGCTGATTCTGCTGGGCCCGGTGGTTGTTGTGGCGCTGGCGCTGGGGTTCAAGCTGAACGAACCCGAGCTGAAGGGCTTCAACTTCGTGGGCGGGACCAATGTGTCGAACGCCTTCGTGGCGCTGTGGCTGGGGCTGTCGCTTTATACTGGCGCCTTCATCGCAGAGATTGTGCGCGCGGGCATTCTGGCGGTGTCCAAAGGGCAGACCGAAGCGGCCTTTGCGCTGGGGCTGCGGCCAAACCGCACGATGAGCCTGGTGGTGCTGCCGCAGGCGCTGCGGGTGATCGTGCCACCGTTGATTTCGCAGTTCCTCAACCTGACCAAGAACTCGTCGCTGGCGATTGCCGTGGGCTACATGGATCTGCGCGGAACGTTGGGGGGGATCACACTCAACCAGACTGGCCGCGAACTTGAGGCCATCTTGTTGATGATGCTGATCTACCTGATGATTTCGCTGACGATTTCCGGGGTGATGAACGTCTACAACAACACCGTCAAGCTGAAGGAGCGCTGAGATGAGCGATACAAACGCCCAATCGACCGCCTTCGTCCGCGAGGCGATGCTGCCCGCCAAACCGGCCCCCGTTACCCAAGTGGGCGCTGTGCGCTGGCTGCGTGAAAACCTGTTTGCGGGGCCGGTCAACTCGGCCCTGACGCTGATCGGCATGTTTCTGGTCTATACGCTGGTAACGCATTTCTACCCGTGGTTCCGCCATTCGGTCTGGAATGCCAATTCGATGGCCGAATGTCGTGCGGCGGTAACCGCAAGCTTCGGTGACGGGGCGACCGGTGCCTGCTGGGCAATGATCCGCGAACGCTGGCACCAGTTCATCTTTGGCTTCTACCCGCCCGAATTGTACTGGCGCCCGATTGCGGTCTTCGTGCTGCTGTTCGTGGCACTGGCGCCGATCCTGTTCACGCAACTGCCGCGCGTGATGCTGGGCTTTTCGGTGATCTACCCGTTGGTCGCAATCTGGTTGCTGTGGGGCGGGTCGATCTGGCCAGTGACGATGGTCGCCGTGGGCTTCGGGCTGGGCTGGTTGGCGATGCGCCGGCTGTCGGCCTACAGCTCGATCCTGGCGATTGTCGCTGCGGTTCTGGTGCCGGTGCTGTTCTGGCTGTTTGCGGTCGGCCCGTTGGATGATCTGCTGACTTCGGTTTTGCCGATCGGCATCGAACCCGTCGCCTCGGATCGGTTTGGCGGCTTCTTGCTGGCGATTACCATTGGCGTGGGCGGCATCGTGATGTCGCTGCCGCTGGGGATCATTCTGGCGCTGGGTCGGCAGTCGGACATGTTCCTGATCAAGACCTTCTCGGTGGTCTTCATCGAGTTCATCCGTGGTGTTCCGCTGATCACCCTGCTGTTCGTGGCGTCCTTGCTGCTGAACTACTTCCTGCCGCCGGGCACCAATTTCGACATCATCTTGCGGGTGATGATCCTGGTGACGATGTTCGCCGCCGCCTATATCGCCGAGGTGATCCGGGGCGGTCTGGCCGCATTGCCGCGCGGGCAATACGAGGCCGCCGATGCGCTGGGGCTCGATTACTGGAAGGCGCAGCGGCTGATCATTCTGCCGCAGGCGTTGAAAATCTCGATCCCGGGCATCGTTTCGACCTTCATCGGCATGTTCAAGGACACGACGCTGGTCACCTTCGTCGGCCTGTTCGATCCGCTCAAGGGCATCCCGGATTTCATCCGCGCCGACTTCAACTGGAAGGGGATCTACTGGGAACCCTTCATCTTCGTCGGCGCCATTTTCTTCATCCTCAACTTCAGCATGTCGCGCTACTCGATGTATCTCGAGCGCAAGCTGAAGCGTGACCACCGTTAAGGAGCATCCCATGACGGAACCGCATTTCGAGCGTGATATCGACCGCAGCCATATGCAGGTGTCGGACGAAATCGCCATTCAGATCAACCAGATGAACAAATGGTATGGTCAGTTTCATGTGCTGCGCGACATTGACCTGACGGTGAACCGGGGCGAACGGATCGTCATCGCAGGGCCTTCGGGGTCGGGTAAATCGACACTGATCCGCTGCATCAACCGGCTGGAAGAACACCAGTCGGGGCAAATCATCGTCGATGGCACCGAACTGACGAGCGACCTGAAAAACATCGACAAGGTGCGCTCGGAAGTGGGGATGGTGTTCCAGCACTTCAACCTGTTCCCGCATCTGACGATCCTGGAAAACTGCACGCTGGCGCCGATCTGGGTGCGTAAGGTCCCCAAGAAAGAGGCCGAGGAAACCGCGATGCATTTCCTTGAAAAGGTCAAGATCCCGGAACAGGCGCATAAATACCCCGGCATGTTGTCGGGCGGGCAGCAACAGCGCGTGGCGATTGCGCGCTCGCTGTGCATGCGTCCGCGGATCATGCTGTTCGACGAGCCGACCTCGGCACTGGACCCCGAGATGATCAAAGAGGTTCTGGATACGATGATCGAGCTGGCCGAAGAGGGCATGACCATGCTGTGCGTGACGCATGAAATGGGGTTTGCCCAGGCCGTGGCGAACCGCGTGATCTTCATGGACCAGGGCCAGATTGTCGAACAGAACAATCCGCACGACTTCTTCCACAATCCGCAATCGGAACGCACCAAGTTGTTCCTGAGCCAGATTTTGGGTCATTGACGGCGCCGGGGGCGCTGCCCCCGGACCCCCGGAGTATTTTTGGCCAAGAAGAAGGGGCTGCGGCGACGCGGCCCCTTTGCTTATTTGCCGCGGTTCGAGGGGGTAAAGAAATCCAGCACCGAGCCAGTGCCCGGCTGTAGATCGGCCCAGCTGTCGATCTGGAAATCGACGATCAGTGTGGCGCAGGTCGGGTATTTGCGGAAATCCGGGTCGTAGATCGGTTTCGCGGGCAGGCTTGCTGCAAATTCCGCGATGCCGGGGTTGTGGGCAATCACCATCACCGTGGCATGAGTGGCGCCTTTCAGCGCAGCCCGCAGTGCATCCGGTGCGGCGTGATACAGGTCATCGCGATAGTGCAGATCGGGGCGGGTTTCGATCACCGCGCTGGCGACTTGATCCCAGGTTTCACGGGTGCGCAGCGCGGTCGAGCACAACACCTCTTCGGGTTCCAGCCCGCGCGAGGCCAGAAAATCCCCCAGCTCATGTGCGGCGGCCCGACCACGGGCATTCAGCGGTCGGTCGTGATCGGACATCAACGGGTCATCCCAGCTCGATTTTGCGTGGCGCGTCAGGATCAGGCGGTGGTGTCCGGGGGGTGTCATCTGTGGAAATGCCTCATGTGCCAAGCGGATTGTTCAGGCAGCCTGCCATAGGATTGTGCAATCGGGCAAGCACGTCGGGCAAGGCAGCCGAAAGAAAGACAATTTTCCCCATCCGGGGTGTCGAGGAAATCGTGGCATGCCGGGACGTCATACCCTGCCGGCGACAGGGCCCCGACCGGGCAGGCAGTGGCGCAGGGCGCGGCGCAGGTCTTGCAGGGGCGGGCAGGCGGTGTCGGCAGGGCATGGTGGCCGGGCAGGGCAATCGCGCCCCGCAGGCTGGCCCAGAGCCCCATGCGCGCATGCACCATCAAAGGCAGCGGCGAGGGCCAGGCCTGCCCCGAACGCAGCGCCCAGTCAAAGAACGGCAGATAGGGCGGGCCTTGAAACGGAAACAGCGCCCGCCCGCCATGGGCCATGGCCAGCGCCCCGATCACCCGCGCCGACCAGCGGTCCAGCGGATCGGGCGCGCCATCGGCGAATTCCGGGCTGGCCGTCACATGCGCCCAAAAGCCCGGCTCGTCGGGGCCAAGCAGAAAAAGCGTCTCGTCCCCGAGGTGCAGGGCGCCTGCGATGAACAGGCGCTCTGCACTCAGATCCGTGACAAGGCTCACCGGCGGCGCGGTTTGACCCGCGGCACGGTGGAGCGGATCATCGAGCCCGCACCATGTTCGGTGAACAGCTCCAGCAGGCAGGCATTGGGCACGCGGCCATCCAGAATGACCACAGCGCGCACGCCTTCCTTGACCGCCTGCAGCGCGGTTTCGGTTTTCGGGATCATGCCGCCGCCAATCGTGCCGTCTTCGATCATCGCGCGCACTTCATCGGGCGTCATTTCGGTGATCACGTCACCCGCCTTGTTCTTGACGCCCGCCACATCGGTCAGCAGCAGCAGGCGATCGGCCTGCAGCGCGCCTGCGATGGCACCTGCGGCAGTGTCACCATTGACGTTGAAGGTCTCATTATCGGCGACGCCCGTGGCGACCGGGGCCACGACCGGGATGATGCCCGCGTTATACAGATCGCGGATCACCTGCACGTTCATCTCGACCGGACGCCCGACGAAGCCCAGTTCCGGGTCGTCCGCCTCGCAGACCATCAGGTCGTCGTCCTTGCCCGAAATGCCCACGGCGCGCCCGCCCTGATCGTTGATCGCCTGCACGATGCGCTTGTTGACCAGCCCCGACAGCACCATTTCGACGACTTCGACGGTGGCTTTGTCGGTTACGCGTTTGCCGCGGACCCAGTCACTTTGGATGCCCAGCTTGCCCAGCATGTCATTGATCATCGGGCCGCCGCCATGCACCACGACCGGGTTCATCCCGACCTGACGCATCAGCACGATGTCACGGGCGAATTCGGCCATCGCCTCGTCGTCACCCATCGCATTGCCGCCGAATTTCACGACGACAACGGCGCCGGTGTAGCGTTGCAAATAGGGCAGGGCCTCGGACAGTGTCCGGGCAGTGGCGATCCAGTCTCGGTCCATCGTCTGCTTTCTCATGTCATGTCCCCGGGAAAAGCGAACCCCAGTGTTACGGCCAAATGCTGCATCTGCCAAGACCCGGGGCCCCGTTGCCTTCGCTGCGAAAGGCGCTAGGGTCGTGCAGATGCAGAAAGTGGGGATCTGATGAGCGAGCGTAAGGTAATGCTGCTGACGGGGGCAAGCCGCGGGATCGGCCATGCCACGGTGAAACGATTCGCGCGCGAAGGCTGGCGGATCATCACCTGTTCGCGCCAACCCTTCCCCGAGCAATGCCCCTGGGGCGGCGGGCGCGAAGATCACATCCAGATTGACCTTGCCGATCCCGGCAAAACCATCGACGCCATCGCCGAGATCCGCGCGCGGCTGGATGGCAAGCTGCATGCGTTGGTCAATAATGCCGGGATTTCGCCCAAAGGGCCGGAGGGCGGGCGCCTGAATACGCTCGACACCGATCTGCGGACCTGGGGCAAGGTGTTCCACGTCAATTTCTTTGCCTCGATCGTGCTGGCGCGCGGGCTGAAGGATGAACTGTCTGCGGCGCAGGGGGCGGTAGTGAATGTGACCTCGATTGTGGGGTCTCGCGTGCATCCGTTCGCGGGCGCAGCCTATGCCACGTCGAAAGCCGCGCTCAAGGCGCTGACGCGTGAAATGGCCCATGATTTCGGGCCATTGGGGGTGCGCGTCAATGCAATCGCCCCGGGTGAAATCGAGACCTCGATCCTTAGCCCCGGCACCGAAAAAATCGTCGAGGGCCTGCCGATGCGGCGCCTTGGGCAACCGCGCGAAGTTGCCGATGTGATCTGGTTTTTGTGCACGGATGCGTCGAGCTATGTCACGGGCACCGAGATCGAGGTGAACGGCGGTCAGCACGTCTGAGCCGCGCCGGGGTCCATCCGTCTGAATGGCCCCTCGTTTCCCAGACGCCTTGCAGCTTCAGTTTCTACTGCTGTTCGATGGTGATGGGTTTCGATCTGGTTGAAGTAGACCACGGCGGGCGGCTGTCCGCCATGGGCGGCGTGGGGCCGCTGGTGATTGTAGAAGGTGATCCGCCGGGCAACGCCCGCCTTGGCCTGAGAGCCTGTCTCCCAGGCGTGCAGGTGGACGCACTCATACTTCAGGGATCGCAAGAGGCGTTCGATGAGGATGTTGTCGAGACAGCGCCCTTTGCTGTCCATCCGTTCCAGACTACTCGACGCTGTGCCGCGGACAGAAGACCCTCAGGGCGCAGATCCCCTATCGCCGTGCCGGCGGGCCACTGAACCTGTTGGCGGACAGCACCGGCATCAAGTTCCCTGGCGACCGAGAATGGCAAGCCCGCAAGCACGGCGTACCGGGCCGTCGCCAATCGTTGCCCGGTACAATCGCCGAGAGGGGGTGCAAGGTGCATCTGGCCACGCGCCATTATGGCCGCGCGTTCTGGAAGCGCTTGACCGGATACCATGCCCACATCCACGTCGCACTCATCAACCGCTTCAATGCCCTCGGAACCATCGAGATCGTCCGCGTGGCCTGAGCCTGAAGGGGAAAGGGGAAGCCACGCCTCAGGCCGCACTGAGGTGCCCCTAGATTTGTAGACGCCTTGCTCCCTAACTTTGAGGCGAGGAGGCCGACATGGGGACAAGCAATTACAGCGACGAGTTCAAGCAGGATGCGGTGCATCAGATTGTTGTGCGGG
>JAQTYE010000178.1 GCA_028749255.1 Paracoccaceae bacterium
GCTGGGGAATGGACATGGGCTCGCCTCTCAAACGTAACCGGGAAGGAACAGGTGGCGCGGGAGGGCGCGCAAGTCAAGGCTGCTGCGTCAGCTTCTTTGCCGGGCGGGTCCACAGGCCCTGTGCAGCCACGCGCCGATCCAGCGCAGCGGTCAGCCGCCCCATGTCGATCTCGGGCAGGCTGGCGAAGGCATCGTACAGCGCGCCAGCGCCCGCCGCGGCGGGCGGGATCAGGATCGCCTGACCATCCGCGCCCTTCAGGCGCCAATATTGCCGCCCGCGCAATAACAGCAGGCGAATCTCGGTCAGATCGCGCAGCGCGACATAGCCGCCAAGGCCCTGCCCCGCGCCGAAATAGCCGATCTGACCTTCATCCACCTCGACCACGCCGGGCGCGTCGATGCTGCGGGCAAAGCGCATCCGGCGAAAGGCGATCAGCCCCCAGGCCGCCCCCAGCACGATGACGCCCGCGCCCAGCGGCCGCAAAAGATAGCCACCCAGCGAAACCAGCCACAGGCCCAACAGGGCCGTGGCCAGTGCCGCTGCCACCTCGCGCCAGCGCGCCAGGCCTGCCGCGACGGCGGGGCGGATCACCGCCAATCCCCCAGATGCGATTGCCACAGTGTAATCGCCGCACAGGCGGCCGTATCGGCGCGCAGGATCCGTGGGCCAAGGCTGATCGGGGTGACGAAGGGCTGCGCGCGCAACCGCGTCCGTTCAGGTTCGGAAAACCCGCCTTCGGGGCCGATCAGAATGGCCCAGGGGCCGGGCGCCAGCCCCGCCAGCGTTTGTGCCGGGCCTACAAGGCTTTCATCCGCCCACAGGATACGCCGCGCGGGGTCCCAGCCGTCCAGCAGCTTGCGCAGCGGTTGCAGGTCGCTCACCTCGGGCACGGCGGTGCCCAGACATTGCTCGGCCGCCTCAAGCGCATGGGCTTGCAGCCGGTCTTGCCGGATCCGTTCGGAATTGGTGAACTCGGTCTGCACCGGGATGATCCGCGCGCAGCCAAGTTCGGCGGCCTTTTCCACGATGAAATCGGTGCGCGTCTTCTTGATCGGCGCGAACAAAAGCCACAGATCGGGCGGGTTCAGCTGCGGGGCCGCCTGCGCCACGCACAGCAGGGTGCCACGTTTCTTGCCCGCTTCGGCCACCGTGGCGGTCCATTCGCCCTCGCGTCCGTTGAACAGCGCGACATGCGCGCCCACCCCCTGCCGCATCACCGCAAAAAGGTAATGCGCCTGCGCCTCGGTCAAGGGCACGGCTTGCCCCGGGCCCAAGGGGTGCTCTACATGAAGTCTGATCTTTGCACGTTCCATGAGGCGAAATCTATGACCGGTCCGACCAAAACGCCAGAGGCCCCCGCACTCGAAAATGGCATTGTCGCCGATGCGGTGGGTGGGAACTGGGTGGACCGGCTGGCCCCGCCCGCCACGCGCCCCTATCTGCGGCTGTCGCGCGCGGATCGCCCGATCGGCACCTGGCTGTTGTTGCTGCCCTGCTGGTGGTCAATCGCGCTGGCCGCTGCCCATGACGCGCCCCGGCTGTTTGACCTGTGGCTGGCGCTGGCCTGCGCGGCGGGGGCGTTCTTGATGCGCGGCGCGGGCTGCACCTGGAATGACATCACCGACCGCAAGATCGACTCGCAGGTAGCCCGCACCCGATCGCGGCCGATCCCGTCGGGGCAGGTTTCGGTGAAACAGGCCCTGGGGTGGATGATCGTTCAGGTGGCGCTCTCGGCGCTGATCTTGCTGAGCTTCAACGCGGCCTCGATTCTGCTGGGGCTGCTGGCGCTGGTGCCCGTGGCGATTTACCCTTTTGCGAAACGGTTTACCTGGTGGCCGCAGGCGTTTCTGGGCATCGCCTTCAACTGGGGCGCGCTGCTGGGCTGGGTCGCGCATACCGGCAGCCTGCATCCGGCGGCGGTGGCACTGTATGCGTCAGGTATTATCTGGACGCTGTTTTACGACACAATCTATGCGCATCAGGACAAGGAAGACGATGCGCTGATCGGGGTGAAATCGACCGCACGGCTGTTTGGCGCGAACAGCGCGAAATGGCTGGGCGGGTTTTTGATCGCCTCGGTGGCACTGATGACGATTGCGGTGCTGTGGGCGTTGCTGCCGCAGGCGGGCGCGCTGCAACTGGCGCTGTGTCTGGCGGCGCCCTGGGGCTTTGGCTGGCATATGCTGTGGCAGATGCGCAGACTGGACATCGACAACCCCGATGTCTGCCTGCGCCTGTTTCGTTCCAGCCGCGACACCGGGCTGATCGCTGCGCTGTTTCTTGCCATTGGCGCAATCGTGTAATTGATCCCCCGGGATCCGCCCCTTAAGGAAGAGCAAGAGCAACAGGCTGGGAGGCCCTGACCGCATGCGCGCGCGCACAACGATCATGACGACGACCGCCTTTGTCCTGGCGCTGGTTCTGGCCGGGTTCATCGCAGGCGGCTCTGCCACGGTGATCGAGAAACGTTCGCGCAATGATCTGCGCCTGGCGCTGGAGGCTGCGGGCCATAGCTGGACCCGGATCGAAGCCGACGGCCTGCAGGTGATCGTGATGGGCACGGCCCCGTCTGAAGCGGAACGGTTCCGCACGCTGACGCTGGCGACTTCGGTGATCGAGGCATCGCGGATCATCGACAACACCGACGTTGAAAGCACCGCTGATCTGGCGCCGCCCGCGTTTTCCTTGCAGGTGCTGCGCAACGATGACGGGATCTCGCTGATCGGGCTGGTTCCTGCCTCGACAGACCGCAAGGCGCTGCTGGCCGATCTGCAATCGGTGGCGGCGGATGGCGCGGTGACCGACATGCTCGAAACCGCGAATTACCCCGAGCCCGCAGGCTGGAAAACCGCGATGAGTTTTGCGGTGGCGACGCTGAAAACCCTGCCGCGGGCCAAGATCTCGGTCGATCCGGGCAAGGTGGCGGTGACGGCGATCACCGACAGCCCCGCCGAAAAAGCACGGATCGAAACCTCGCTGGCGCGGCGGCGCCCGGCCGAGCTGAAGCTGAGCTTTGACATTTCCGCGCCGCGCCCGGTGATCACTCCGTTCACGCTGCGCTTCCTGATTGACGCCGAAGGTGCGCGGTTCGATGCATGTTCGGCCGATACAGAACGGGCGCGCGACCGGATCTTGGCTGCGGCCCGCAGCGCCGGCGCCAAAGGCGCGCAGGGCTGCACCGTGGGCATGGGTGTGCCCTCGCCCGATTGGGCGGCGGCGGTGGAAATGGGGCTGAAAGCGCTGGGGGAACTTGGCGCGGGCACGATCACCTATTCCGACGCCGATATCGCGCTGACCGCTGCTGACAGCGTCAGCCCCGCCGCGTTTGACAAGGTCGTGGGCGAACTGGAATCAAACCTGCCCGAGGTGTTTTCGCTCAAGGCCGAGCTGCAGAAGAAACCCGAAACCACCGTGGGTGCACCCGAGTTTTCCGCCACGCTCAGCGCGGCGGGACAGGTGCAGCTGCGCGGTCGGGTCAGCGATGACCGCCAGCGCGAGGCCCTGGAGAATTTCGCGCGTGCGCGCTTCGGATCGGCCAGTGTCTATGGCGCGACCCGGGTTGACGCGGCGCTGCCGCAGGGCTGGCCGGTGCGCACCATGGCCGCGCTGGAAGCCCTGCACGAGCTGGTCGAAGGGTCGGTGACTGTGCGCGCCGATCTGGTCCGGATCGGCGGCGTCAGTGGCAATCCCGCCGCCAGCGACCAGATCGCCCGGATCCTGTCCGACCGGCTGGGCGAGAGCGCGCAGATCGAATTGTCGGTGCGCTATGACAAACGGCTTGACCCGGTTTTGGGCCTGCCCGACGGGCCCGAATGCGTGGCGCGGCTGAATGCGGTTCTGACCGAGCAAAAGATCACCTTTGAGCCCGGGTCATCGACGATTGCCGCCGAAGGCGCGCAGCCCTTGGACGCGCTGGCGGCGGCGATGAAGGAGTGTCAGGATTTCCGCATGGAGCTGGGCGGGCATACCGACAGCCAAGGCGGCGAAGACATGAACCAGAAGCTGTCGCAGGACCGGGCGCAGGCCGTGCTGAGCGCGCTGCGCGAACGGCGCGTGCTGGTCGGCAACCTGACCGCCAAGGGCTATGGCGAAAGCCAGCCGATTGCCGACAATGACACCGAAGACGGGCGCGAGGCAAACCGCCGGATCGAATTTGTGCTGCTGGACGAGGCCCCGGTGGAAACGACCCCGGCCGCCACGCCCGTTGTAGACGGTGCCAAGGACGCCAGCGCAGAGCCGGAAGCGCCCGTGGCCCTGCCGGACGAAGACAGCGCGACAGAGGCACCGATGGGCGACGAAGGCCCGATGGAGGATGCCGCCCCGGTGGCAGACGACGCCCCGGTGGCAGACGAGGCCCCGGTGGCCGACGTGCCCGCCGCCACTGAAATTACCCCGCCAGAGCCGCCTGCAGCCGCCGCCACAGATACATCGCCTGCCCCGGCGGAGACCACGGACACTCCCGCCGCCGCCCCGGCCCCAGCTGCGCCCGAGGCGGCAACGGCCCCCGCCGTGCCACCCGAGGTGGCTGCGGCGCAAGATCCCGCAATCGAAATTCCGGTGGCCCCCGCAACCGAGGCTCCGGGCCGCCCGACCTCACGCCCGGCCGACCTTGGCGTCACAAATTAAGAAGGCAGGAAGCCCATGAACAGAACCGAATTCGTCTTTGCAACGGCCATCATCCTGTTTGTCGCCTTCTGTCTGGGGTGGTTCGCCTCGTGGCTGATCCACCGGCTGACCCGCGTCACCCGCGCCGATATGGGTGAGCTGGAGCAGATGGCGCAGGCCCTGCATGAGGCCGAGGAAACCCGCGATCAAGCGATCACCTATATCGAGGCGCGAGAGGCCGAGCTGATGAACCAGGTCAGCCAGACCGAAGCCGAACTGCGCGCCGCGATGGACGGGCTGCGCGACGCCCGCCATGAGGCCGAAGAGCTGCGCGCCTATATCGAGCGGATGAACACACAAAAATAATCACGCGCCGGCCGCCCGATGCGCGTGAGCGGGGGTTTCACACCCCCGCGCCCCCGTGGGATATTTCGACCAAGATGAAGGGGATCAGTCTGTCAGGATCGGGGCAGGGCGGATCCGGGCTGCGGCCTCGATCACCAGCGGGTGCAGACCGGCACCGCCTGCCGCGATGTGATCCAGCAGCCCCGCACGCATCGGCGGAGACCAGTTTTCATTGATATGCGCAGCCACGCCGCCCGTTTGATCGCCGGTCTGGCTTTCAAAGAAAGTGGCGATCTGATTGGCCATTTTTGTCAATTTTTCAGCGGGGGTCATGCGGCGTCGTCCTTGGTCTGGGCGGGGGCGGTATAGCACACCAGCCGGTTTTCACGCGGGCTGCGGGCGATCAGCGGCAGGCCCACGGCCTGCGCCTGTTCGACCGCCAGCGCAGTGGGCGCGGAAGGCGCGATCAGCGCGCCCGCGCCGATCATCGCGGCCTTCTGCACCAAATCGACCGACAGTCGCGAGGTCATCACCACCGCGCCACTGCCCGGGGCGATCCCCGCCCGCGCGAGGGCCCCTGCCAGTTTATCCAGCGCATTGTGCCGCCCGATGTCTTCGCGCAGCAGAACCAACCCCGCGACCTCGGTCCAAAATCCCGCCGCGTGGCAGGCGCGCGTCGCATCTTGCAGGGGTTGCGCCGCGCGCAATGCGCTCAACGCCTGCGCGCCTGCCGATGCGGACAGGTGCAGCGGACGGGTGGCCGGCAGCGGGCGCATGGCCTGTGCCAGGCTGTCGATACCGCACAGCCCACAGCCCACCGGCCCAACCGTTGCGCGGCGGCGTTCGGTAAAACGGGCCCTGGCGGGAACCGCCAGCCAGGCGCGCGCCTCGATCCCGCCCGGTTGATCGACAATTTCATGGCGCAGGATTTCGGCCGGACTGTGGACCAGCCCCTCGCTGAGCGCGAACCCGATCAGGAAATCCTCCAGATCGTCGGGCGTCGCCATCATCACCGCCTGCGTGGTGCCGTCGAAGACCAGGGCCACCGGCACCTCGCAGGCCAGCACCTCGGCACCGCCGTCAGGCCGCGTGATGGCCCGTGCGCCTTTCATTCAGCGGCCTCGATCCGGCGGGCGGCGATGGTCTGCGCCTCATAGGTTTCCTGCCAGTCCGAGGGACCATTGGACAGCCCGACCTGCACCGCCGTCACCTTGTATTCAGGACAGTTGGTGGCCCAGTCCGAATTGTCGGTGGTTACCACATTGGCCTGCGTCACAGGGTGGTGGAAGGTGGTATAGACAACCCCCGGCGCGACCCGGTCCGTCAGCACCGCGCGCAGCGTGGTTTCGCCCGCCCGGCTTGCCAGCCGCACCCAGTCGCCGTCCTTGATGCCGCGCACTTCGGCGTCATGCGGGTGGATTTCCAGCACGTCCTGATCGTGCCAGACCACATTCGCGGTGCGGCTGGTCTGCGCGCCGACGTTATACTGGCTCAGGATCCGCCCGGTGGTCAGCAGCAGCGGGAAACGCGGGCGGGTGCGTTCCTCGGTCGGCACATAGGCGGTGCGGATAAACCGCCCCTTGCCGCGCACGAAGCCATCGACATGCATGATGGGAGAGCCCTGTGGCGCACTGTCGTTGCACGGCCACTGGACCGAGCC
>JAQTYE010000179.1 GCA_028749255.1 Paracoccaceae bacterium
CAACGGTGACCTGCGGGCGCCGGATTTTGGGCAAGCCTGTCGATGAAAAAGAAGCGGCCGAGTTCTTGTGGCGGCTGTCGGGGCGGCGCCATCATGTGCTGACCGCCGTCGCGGTGCGCACCACGGCGGGTATCCGCGAACGTCTGGTCGATACGGTGGTGAAATTCCGCCCGCTGTCGAATGCCGAGGTGAACGGCTATCTCGCGTCGGGCGAATGGCGGGGCAAGGCGGGCGGCTATGCGATTCAGGGCCGCGCGGGGGCGTTCGTCCCCTGGATTCAAGGCAGTTTCACCGGCGTTGTCGGGCTGCCGCTGACGGAAACCGCGCTGTTGTTGCGCGCGGCAGGAATAGAGGCGGGGGCCGAATGAAGGGGCGTGTTGTCATTTTAGGCCAGCTGTACGGGTTGGAGGCTGCGGCGCTGATGGTCGATGGCCAGCTGGAAGACCTGCTGATCGACGCTTCGGAAACCGTGGCGCTGGCGCCCGGCGCGATTTGTCGTGGTCGGGTCGAACGCCAGATGAAAGGCCAGGGCGGCGTGTTCGTGCGCCTGCCCGGCGGCGAGAAGGGATTTCTGCGCGAGGTCAAAGGCCTGGCGCCCGGTCAGAACGTGATCTGTCAGGTCACCGGCGGGACCGAGCCGGGCAAGGCGCTGCCGGTCAGCCTGCGCCTGCTGTTCAAATCGCGCTATGCGATCGTGACGCCGGGTGCGCCGGGGCTGAATGTCTCGCGCCGGATCCGCGACGAAGAGGTGCGCGCCGCGTTGCAGGCGCTGGCGGGCGTGGTGATGGACGGGTCCGAGTTCGGGCTGATCCTGCGCTCGGCGGCCGAGGGGGCCGACGAAGGCGAGGTCGCCGAAGACATCGCCGCGATGCGCACGATGGCCGAGACGGTGATCGCCGATCTGTCGGGCGACCCCGAACTGCTGGTCGATGCCCCCGGCCCGCATGAAGAGGCCTGGCGTGACTGGGCCGAGCCGCTGCCCGATGAGGTGGTCGAGGGTGATTTTGCCGACCACGGCGTTCTGGAGGCGGTCGATGCGCTGCTTGATCCGCGCGTGGCGCTGGTGGGCGGTGGTCACATGATGATCGAACCGACCCGCGCGCTGATCGCGGTCGATGTGAATACCGGGCCCGATACCTCGCCCGCGGCCAGTCTGAAGGCCAATATCGCCGCCGCGCGCGATCTGCCGCGCCAGTTGCGGCTGCGGGGCTTGGGCGGGCAGGTCGTGATTGATTTCGCGCCGATGCCCAAAAAGGACCGCGCTGTGCTGGAGCAGCAGATTCGGGTGGCGTTCAAAGGCGAGGCGGCCGAAACCAGTCTGGCCGGCTGGACACCGCTGGGCAATTTCGAACTGGCCCGCAAACGTGACCGCGTCACGCTGGGGGCATTGCTGGAGGGCCGGGAATGAGTTGTCCGATCTGTTCCAAGGACACGGATCCGAAATATCGTCCGTTTTGCTCGAAACGCTGTGCGGATGTTGATCTGGCGCGCTGGCTGAAGGGATCTTACGTGATTCCGGGCGATCTTGCCGAGGAAGACGAGCGCGCGCCCGACGAAGCGCTGCCCGATTTCAAGCCGCATTGAGCGCGCGGCGGCATGGGGCGGGGGGGATGAAAATTTTTCCACGAAACCCTCTGGACAGCCCCCGCGCCCTCGTCTAGTAACCCCCCACCAACGCCACCACGGCAACGCCGCGGCCCGGTGCCCAGATAGCTCAGTTGGTAGAGCAGCGGATTGAAAATCCGCGTGTCGCTGGTTCGATTCCGGCTCTGGGCACCACTTAAATCACTGAAATTGCTAAAAACTTCATCGCATGTCCGCGGCGATTCTTTGGCTTTTTGTCCCGGATTGGCTTTCGGGGTTACGCCGGGGTTACAGAATATTTTTCAGAATCCGGGCCCATCCGTCTCATCCTCAGGCTCATAAGGGCCGTCTGAAGCACTCTTCGGGTGCTCCCGTTGCAGAAAATCACGTTGATACCCTTCGCAAAACTGTGCGGCCTCTTGCCCTTCACGCACGAGGGTCACCTCTTTTGGTGCCGCGAGGGCCCTGCTGCCATCCGAAAACGCCACCTCGATCGCAACGCCCGGTGCGCGGCGCCAGGTCCAGTTCCGGAACTGCCCACGCAAGAGCCGCAACACCTGGCCTAGCCACGCGCCGAAGGTCAGGTGACCGGGGCGGACAGGATTTTCAGAATTTGCGGGATGAGTTGCGTCTGCGCGCTCATCGTGTCGATGTCCTCGCGAAAGCGGCTCAGGTCCGCTTGCAGGGCTTCGCGCAATTCGCGGTTCAACTGCGTCTCCTCGGTGATCCGCATCAGTGCCTCGATCAATGCTTGGCCGAGGTCCGATCGGTCGGACGCGGGGGTCTCCAAAAGGTCGAGCAGTGGCAGGAGCCGGTCGACCTTGCCATCCGTCGAGAGGAGCTGCGTCAGCAGGATGTCTTTCGCGGAAGGAAGGGTGAGCGGGGTCAGTTCGGTGGGCATGAGTGGCCTCCTTGAGAGTGTCGAGATGTGGGGTGAGCAGATGGGCAAGCCGGCGCCAGGATAGCTCGCGACGAAGGCGGTCGAGCTTGCGGGCAAAATTCGGCCGTGCGCGCAGATGCCGCGGCTCCCACGCGAGGCCCAGATCGCCGCCATAAATCGCCCCCTCCGACGTGACGAAGCGGTAGCTGTTTGTGCCATGCCGATTGATGCAGGTTTCACGACAGATCGCAGGGACGGTATCGGCAAGACAGGCATCAAGCATTTCGATCGTCATTGGCTGCTGTCTGAGAAAGATCGAAGAGAGCGCCTGATGAACCTGCCGCCTCACGGGGCTGGAAAGATTGCGGGTTGGGGTCACCGGTTGCAAGCTGGGGATGGCCGGATCAAAATGGCGCAGCTCGGGCAGGCCGATCAGCCGCGCCAATGTTTTGTGGTTCTCATCGGTCCGATGGCGCGACAGGTATGGTTTTAACGGTGTGCCCGTAAAGCTGCGCAGCGCCACCGCGATGTGGACGTGATCGCAACCGCACCAGGTCCGGGGCAGGAGCGGCGCTGACCTTTGCATCATGAAGCGTATTGTTTCTTCACCGCACCCTGAACAGCCGCACGGTTTACAGCTCTGAGTAGCTTAATTTACGCCAGACCCTGTCCAGCCGATGGGTAGTAGCCCAGGAAACACGCTCCCATCAAATAATGCTATTCCGCCCCAGAGCCGCTGACGTCAGGCAGTCATAAACGCGAAGGTCAGGATCGGCCCGGTCGCGGCAGACCGGAATAGTTTGCACGTTTCTAAAACGAGCGCGTAATACCAAGACTTGCCGCAACATTTCGATAGCTGTTGAGCACGATGCTTGAGTTCTGACGCTCGACACCGATTTTCAGAACGGGGGCGAAACCGCGATAGTTCCAACTCTGATTGGTGAATTGTACTGTCGCAGTGCTCTTGCGGTCGGTCCGTTGCGTGCCGAACAGGGGATGGATGCCGTCATATGCGTTGTGGTCATAGGAGAGATCCACCCCCATCCGTAGTCCGCCTACAAAGGTATAATCGCCACCGATGGACACCCCCTTCGCCACCCCTGCGGCGAGAGTATAGTCGCTTGAACGGCTCTCCAGCCGAGCCCCCGCGCGCAGCACAAGTTGCGTGGATGCGGCGTAGGAAAGCTGCGCATTTGCCGCGGTCCGGCGCACGTCATAGGCGCTTTGGCGGTAAGAAATTCTCTCATGCTGCGCCCCAAACGTGACCCGTGTGCGGTTGCCAAGCGGCAGGCTGTAGCTGAGGCCGATGCCCTGCGAACGGGTGTAGATCGCGTTGTCGAGCCAGCGTTGCGTGGCAAAGAACTCCGACGAAAACCGTCGTCCCGCAGTATCATAGCGCAGCAGACCAGCATTGGCGCGCAGCACCACATCATCAGGCGCGCGCCCGTCATACAGCCTTGCCTGAACATCGACCCCGAACCGCGCGCGGGTGCGCTCGGTGATCATCGGCAGTGCGGCGAGGCCGAAGCTCAGCTCAACCCCGTTCGCGGCCTGTGCCCGCGCATTCGGCGTCAACCCGAAGACCAGCCCTCCCAGGTTCACGGTTTCGGCCTGCGTCCGCCGCGCCGCATTGCTTTCGGGGATGAGCGCGAAGCGCATATAGCCTTGCCAGTTTTTGGGTTTTTCCAGCCGGTCAATCTGGGATTGCACGCGGGATTGCACCGCCGCTGGCAGGCCCGCGCCCTTGACCTGTTCCAGATGATAACGCGCGCGCTCATCTTGCCCCGCCGCAATCAGCACGCGGGCCAGCGCCAACCGGAACGCAGCATTGGCGGGCACTTTGGCGACCAGTTTCGCCAGCGGATCCACCGCCGCTTGCGGGCGGCCCGCCCGCGCGTAGGCCACGCCCAAGATCCACAGGCGGCGCAGGGATTCGGTCTGCGTTTTCGGTGCATAGGCCACCAGCGCGGGGATCACCTCCGCGGCATGGCCCGTGCTAACGGCCTTTTCGGCGGCGTCGAGCGTGAGGGCAACGCTCGCCCTTGGCGCGCAAAACAGGACCGATGAGAGTGCTAGAATGAAAAGCAGCCGCGAAATTGACGCCATAGCATTACCTTCCTTGGCTGGTGCTAAAACGACCGGCGAGAGAGCCCGCCGATCGCCATCGTGCTGTGAACTGGCGTTTTATTGTGTCGCGTAGAACGTGCCGCCGATGCCTGCGTCGAAAATTTGCGGGCTCGGATTATCCACGTCATTGATACCGCCGCTTACGGCACCCACCATCGCATTCCCGCCCGGGCCGAAGAAACTCCCGCCAAATTGCAGGGTCGCATCGCCTTGCCGGCCTTCACTTTCCAGCTGTCCAGTCATATGGAACAAGAAGGAGCCGGTATCGAGATCAGGGACCGTGTGCCCCGCGATCACCGTCGAGGGGGTGTGCACACGGCTGATGGATGCAGGAAGCGCATCATCCACCGTCAACTGCCCCGAAATCGCGACGGAATTCGACGTGCCTGCCTCGGTGGCGACGATATTGCTCGCGGTCCCCGAGAACGGGTTGGAGGCTTGGCCTTCGGTCCATGCAACGTCGATATCCAGATCGCCGATGATTTCCGCCGACTGCGGATCGGCGTCAGGGCCGAAGATGTCAGCCGTTCCGCTACTCACGCCGACCTTGAACTGCCCTTGGTAATTGGCATCAAGGCTGGTCGGCATATCGGATGTCGGCGCGCGCCCAGAGGCGGCATCGAAGGCTGCTTCGTAGCCATCAGACCCGCCGCCACCGCCGCCGCCACCACTGCTGCCGCCACCCGACAAACATCCCGAAAGGCTCATCATCAGCCCGATGGAGACGATCGGCGTCAAAATTCTCTTGCTCATTCGTATTAACCCCTCACAGTAAATTGAACAGATGCGAAGGACTATCCCGACCTAGCGGTGCGGCGTCTCCCCCCTGTTCAGGGGGGGGCAGAACGCGGGTTTGGGGCTAAGCATTCTGCGTGGTGCCTAACCTGCGGCAGTCGCGCAAAATATGTCAGGCGGGCACTCCCTTGGAGCGCCACCTGAACAGGAGTTGACGAACTGTAATCGCGCGTTGGTTGAGAGGAAGAGGCTTTGCGCAGGTATTTCGCCCCCGGAACGTATTTTGCAATGATCGTAATGTCATGCCTTGCGCTGGCGGTATGTTTGATTTGGCTTGCTACACAGCAACCGTGGCTCGGCCTTCATCTCGCGATCGACCGGGCCGGCAATGTGGCCATCGAACGGGTCGCCGCGGCGGGCCCCCTCCCGAAGACCGTGTCGGGGGGCTTGACGGGGGCGCGGCTCCTCGCCGTTGTCCCAGAGACCGCCCGCGCTCTGAACACGCCACAGGCGTTACTGATCGAGCCCAATGACCTCATCGAGGAGCCAGATACCCTCGGCTCCCCCGCACTGATGCGACGGTTCTATGCCCGTCAGGATGAGATCGTCACGGCGCTGCGAGGAGGGCCCGTAACGCTGATGTTTGAGCGCGGGGGCGTGCGCGAGATGGTGACCGTGCAGGCTGCAGCGACGCGCCCGCTCGCGGATCTGCCGGTGAAGCTCTGGCAGCAGTTGTTTGTGGCGCTGACCGGAGCCCTTGTTGGTGCATGGGTCGTGTGCTTGCGGCCAAGAGATGGCGCGGCGTGGATGATGCTCGTCGCAGGGGCTGGTCTCGCCATGGCCTCCGCCTCCGCCGCGCTTTACAGCGCGCGCGAAATTGCGTTGAGCGCACCGCTTTTCACCTTTGCCAGCCGGGTCAACAACTGCGGCGCATTGATCTTCGGTATCGGTATGGTGACACTGTTCCTGATCTACCCGCGCCGGATCGTGCCGCGCGCGGTGCTTTGGTTGCCCTTGGGGGTGATCAGCGGCTGTATTGCCTTTCTTCAATTGGGGAACTGGCCGCAACATGTCGGTTTGCTGCAGGATATGATCGCCGCGATCATGGTGGTTCTACTGGTGGCAATCATCGCGCAGGTCATTGTTAATCGTCGCGATCCACGCGCGCGCGCGATGCTGGGCTGGCTCGGCATGTCGATCGGGGTTGGAGCGGGCGGCTTTGTGCTCACCTCCGTCGTGCCGGCCT
>JAQTYE010000022.1 GCA_028749255.1 Paracoccaceae bacterium
TGTTCCTGCTTCAGGATCTGACCCGTTTCGCGATCATAGATCACTTCGATTTTGGTGCTGCCATTGCGGGCCTCGGCTTTGACCTGCGACAGCCCGGTTACGATCTCGATGGTCGAGAACCCCTGCCCGCTCAGATCGTCGATGATCGACTGGGTCGAAACTTCGGCGAAAGCCGCCTGCCCGAACACGAGCGAGGTGGCGAAAATGGCGATGGTGGTTTTCATAAGTCGTCTCCCATAAATCAGCCGCACGGTGCGGCGAGTACGGCCAAACTGACGAGGAACACGGCGCCAAGCTATTGGCCTGCGGGGATAAACCGCCCCTCTAGTCCGTCGGGCGGAGGCGCATAAACCTGAGTTTAGATGACAAAAGCCCCGCGGGCCAGGCCAGCGGGGCTTTGAATTCAAGGGAATATCGGGCGGATATCGGGTCAGACGACCATCTGCTCGCCCAGATGCTTGGCCACGGTAAAGATGTCCTTGTCACCCCGGCCCGACAGGTTGAGCACCATGATATGATCGCGGGGCAGCGTCGGCGCCAGCTTCATCACATGCGCAAGCGCGTGGCTCGGCTCCAGCGCGGGGATGATACCTTCCAGCTTGCACAACAGCTGGAACGCCTCCAACGCCTCGGTATCGGTGACCGAAACATATTCGGCCCGCCCGGTTTCATGCAGCCAGGAATGCTCCGGCCCGATGCCCGGATAATCGAGCCCGGCCGAAATCGAATGGCCTTCCAGAATCTGACCGTCCGCATCCTGCAGCAAATAGGTGCGGTTGCCATGCAGCACGCCCGGACGTCCGCCGGTCAGACTGGCGCAATGCTCCATCCGCTCGTCAACGCCATGCCCCCCCGCCTCGACGCCGATGATCCGCACCGACGGATCATCCAGGAACGGATGAAACAGCCCCATCGCGTTCGACCCGCCCCCGATTGCCGCGATCACGCTGTCGGGCAGACGGCCCTCGCCCTCTTGCTCGGCCAGCTGCCAGCGGGTTTCGCGGCCGATGATCGACTGGAAATCGCGCACCATCGCCGGATAGGGGTGCGGTCCCGCCACCGTGCCGATGCAATAGAACGTGTCGCGCACATTGGTCACCCAATCGCGCAGCGCATCATTCATCGCGTCTTTCAGCGTGCCACGACCGCTGGTCACCGGCACCACCTCGGCGCCCAGCAGTTTCATCCGAAACACGTTCGGCGCCTGCCGCTCGACATCGGTCGCGCCCATGTAGACCACGCATTGCAAACCGAAACGCGCGCAAACCGTGGCCGTGGCCACACCATGCTGGCCGGCGCCGGTTTCTGCGATGATCCGCTTCTTGCCCATCCGACGCGCCAGCAAAATCTGCCCCAGCACGTTGTTGATCTTGTGGCTGCCGGTATGGTTCAGCTCTTCGCGCTTGAGATAGATCTTGGCGCCGCCCAGATGCTCGGTCAGCCGCGGCGCGAAATACAGCGGGCTCGGGCGGCCCACATAATATTTCCACAGCTCTTCCATTTCGGCCCAGAACTCCGGGTCGGTCTTGGCGAATTCATATTGCGCCTCAAGCTCAAGGATCAGCGGCATCAGCGTTTCCGACACGAAACGCCCGCCGAAAATTCCGAAACGGCCGTTTTCGTCGGGCCCGGTCATATAGCTGTTGGGAAGGTCTTCGGGCATCGTCTCACCTCGCGCTGTTACCTTTCGGCACTTAGCGCGATTGGCCTTGCAGGTAAAGCGCAAGGGCCCGTCTTCTTGGTTGAAATACTCCGGGTCCAGGGCCACGTCCCCGCGCTCAGGCCCCTTGCGCAGCCCGAATGAAGGCCGCGATCAATCCGGCATCCTTCACCCCCGGCGCGCCTTCCACGCCCGAGCTGACATCGACCTGCCGCGCCCCGGTCAGGCGCACCGCCTGCGCCACATTGTCAGGCGTCAGACCGCCTGCCAGCATCCAGGGTTTGCGCCATTGCCGCCCGGCAATCAGCCGCCAGTCAAAGGCCAGCCCGTTTCCGCCCGGCAGATCGGCGCCCTTCGGCGCCTTGGCGTCGATCAGGATCTGGTCCGCCACCGCCTCATACTCCGCAATCGCCGCCAGATCGGCGGGTTCGGCCACGCCCACCGCCTTCATCACCGGCAGACCGAAGCGCGCGCGAATTTCGGCCACCCGTTCGGGCGTCTCGCGGCCATGCAACTGCAACAAGTCCAGCGGCACCTGCGCACAGATCGCCTCCAGTTCGGCATCGGTGGCATTCACCACCAGCGCAACCTTGGCCACGCCCACCGGCACCTCAAGTGCCAAAGCACGGGCCTGATCAATGCCCACATTGCGCGGCGATTTCGGAAAGAACACAAAGCCCAGATAGGCCGCCCCCGCATCGCAGGCGGCGGTGACATCCGCGGCCTCGCGCAGCCCGCAGATTTTGACCCGCACCCCACCGGGGCGGCCTCGGTTGACGGCGATCGTGACCATCTTAGCGCGACGATGCATCCAGCAGGGCGAGAACCTCGTCCTTGGGCCCCTCGGATTTGGCTTTCAGCCGGTCAACCTCGCGTTCCAGAGTCGCGGCTTTGCGGGTGACCTTGACCGCATGCGAGCGGATCTTGTGCTCACGCAGCCATTCCCAGACGAACCCGATCAGCAGCCCCAGCAAGATCCCTGCGAAAATCACAAGAAACATCGGCAATTGGACCGTCCAGCTGAAGCCCAGAAAGTCCCCGGCCTCGGGCGGCAGCGCGCGCAGTGTCACCAGATCGCGGTTCGCCAGCGCCAGCGCGATCAGCACCAACGCCAGAACCCCCAGAAACGCCAGCCGAAGCAGCTTGATCATGGCTCAGACCTCGTCGCCATTCAGACGGTCCCGCAACAGCTTGCCGGTCTTGAAGAACGGCACGTGTTTTTCGTCCACATCGACGGCGGTGCCAGTGCGCGGGTTGCGGCCCGTGCGTGCATCGCGTTTCTTGACCGAAAATGCACCGAAGCCGCGCAACTCGACCCGATCACCGCGCGCCATCGCCTCGATGATCTCTTCAAAGATCGTATTCACGATCTTCTCGACGTCGCGCTGGAACAGATGCGGATTTTCTTCGGAAATCTTGGCGATCAACTCAGACCGGATCATTGATAGTCCCCCCCAAGGGTTCCCGGGCGGCAAACCCGGACGTTCTTTGTGTTGCCCGACTATACGGATAAATTTTCGCGGCTCAAACAGCAAAGGCTTGGAAAGGCGGCCAATTTGGCGACCTTCCGCGCGACGAAAGCGCGCTTGCGCGATGTGCAGGCGCAGAAACGGCTCGATGACGGAGCGGAAACTTCGGCTGCCGCGAATCGTTCGCATGAAAACGGCCCCGCCCGGGGGGCGAGGCCGCAGATCCGGTTTAACCCGAATGGATCAGTTGTTGCCCTTGAGGGCCGCACCCAGGATGTCGCCCAGCGAGGCGCCCGAGTCGGACGAACCGTACTGTTCCACGGCTTCTTTCTCTTCGGCGATTTCACGCGCCTTGATCGAGACGCCCAGACGGCGGGTCTTGCTGTCAACGTTGGTCACGCGCACGTCAACCTTGTCACCAACCTGGAAGCGCTCGGGGCGCTGGTCGGCACGGTCGCGGGCCAGATCCGAACGACGAATGAACGACTTCATGCCGTTGTAATCGCATTCGATCCCGCCGTCTTCGATGGCGGTGACTTCGACGGTGATGACCGAACCACGTTTCACGCCATCAACCGCATCCGAGAAGGTGTCGGCGTCGAGCGCTTTGATCGAGAGCGAGATACGCTCTTTTTCCACGTCCACTTCGGTGACAGCGGCCTTGACCATGTCGCCTTTGCGGTAGTTCTGGATCGCGTCTTCGCCGCGCTGTTCCCACGACAGATCCGACAGGTGGACCATGCCGTCGATGTCGTTGTCGAGGCCGATGAACAGACCGAATTCGGTGATGTTCTTGACTTCGCCTTCGATGACGGTGCCGACCGGGTGGGTTTCGGCGAACACTTCCCACGGGTTGCGCATGGTTTGTTTCAGGCCAAGCGACACACGACGTTTCGCGGTGTCGATTTCCAGAACCATGACGTCAACCTCTTGCGAGGTCGAAACGATCTTGCCGGGGTGCACGTTTTTCTTGGTCCACGACATTTCCGAGACGTGAACCAGACCTTCAACACCGGCTTCCAGCTCCACGAAGGCGCCGTAATCGGTGATGTTGGTGACGCGGCCCTTGTGGACCGAGCCCAGCGGGAATTTCTGCTCAACCGAATCCCACGGATCGTTCTGCAGCTGTTTCATGCCGAGCGAGATACGGTGGGTTTCTTTGTTGATCTTGACGACTTGAACCTTGACGGTTTCGCCGATCGCCAGGATTTCCGACGGGTGGTTCACACGGCGCCAGGCCATGTCGGTGACGTGCAGCAGGCCGTCAACACCGCCCAGATCAACGAACGCACCGTATTCGGTGATGTTCTTGACCACGCCGTCGACCACTTGACCTTCGGTCAGGTTGCCGATGACTTCGGCGCGCTGTTCAGCGCGGCTTTCTTCCAGGATGGCGCGACGCGACACAACGATGTTGCCACGACGACGATCCATTTTCAGGATTTGGAACGGCTGCTTCAGACCCATCAACGGGCCAGCGTCACGCACCGGGCGGACGTCAACCTGGCTGCCCGGAAGGAACGCAACAGCGCCGCCCAGATCAACGGTGAAGCCGCCTTTGACGCGGCCGAAGATGGCGCCATCGACGCGCTCTTCTTTGGCATAAGCCTGCTCCAGACGGTCCCAAGCTTCTTCGCGACGCGCTTTTTCGCGCGAGATCGAAGCTTCGCCGCGGGCGTTTTCAACGCGGTCGAGGTACACTTCCACTTCGTCGCCAACGGCGATCGTGGGGGCCTCACCCGGGTTTGCGAATTCTTTCAGATCAACGCGGCCTTCCATTTTGTAGCCGACGTCGATGATGGCCTGGCCCGCCTCGATGGCGATGACCTTGCCTTTGACAACCGAACCTTCGTTCGGAGTGTCGATCTCGAGGCTCTCGTTCAAGAGGGCTTCGAATTCTTCCATGGTTGCTTTAGCGCACATGCGTCTGAGTGTCCTTTACATGGGTTTTCTGGCCATGCGGTTGGCTCCGCCGGTCTTTCGTTGGATAGGACCAAAGAGGGCAGACCGGTGTCTGCCCCCTCTGGACGGGGCTGCTATAGGCGGGAATCGCCTGCCGAGCAAGGTTTTATTGGCCCGAAAGGCCCGGCACAGTGGCTCAATCGAGCCGGGTGACCAGCTGATCGAGCGGACGGCGGACCTTGGCCAGTCCTTGCAGCCAGTCCCCCTCCGCCGCACGATAGCCCAGCGGCAACAGGGTGACTGACCGCAGACCGCGCGCGCGCAGACCCAGAATTTCATCCACCGCAGCCGGATCGAACCCCTCCATGGGCGTGACATCGACCTTGTCCTCGGCGGCCTGCGCAACCGCCATCGCAAAGGCAATATAGGCCTGACGCGCGGCGTGCTCGTAATTCACCTCGGCCGGGCGCGGCAGATACATCGCCTTGAGCCGCGTGTAATAGGCGCTCAGGGTCTCGGTCAGCCCGCCACGTTCCGCCGCCATCTGCGCCAAAACCGCGTCGATCCGCGCCTCGGTGTAATTATCCCAGGCCGCGAAAACCAGCAGATGCGACCCCTCGGTCACCTGCGCCTGATCCCAAGCCACAGCGCGGATCTGCGCGCGCAGATCGGGGTTGGTCACAACAAGGATTTCAAACGGCTGCAAACCGCTGGAGGTCGGCGCCAGCTGCGCGGCCTGCAAGATCCGCGTCACCTTGTCTTCGGCAACCGTGCGGGTGGGGTCCATTTTCTTGGTGGCATAGCGCCAATTCAGATCGTCAAGCAGCATGCGGCATATCCTTGGTTCGGCCCCGTTGCGGGCGCCGGGTCTGTGTCTGGCCCCAAACCTAGAGGCGCGCCGCGCCGCAGCAAGCCTCGCGCAGCGCGCTCAGGCGCGCAGATGTGCCGCGATCTGTGCACAGGCGGCCTCGACCGCCTCGGCAATGCTCAGTTCAGAGGTATCGATCACCAGCGCATCCGCCGCCGGGCGCAGCGGCGCATCGGCGCGGTTCATGTCGCGCGCGTCGCGTTCGATCACCTCGGCCAGCACCGCGGCCTCGTCGCCGCCCACCTCCAGCCAGCGCCGGTGCGCCCGCACCTCGGGCGCGGCCGTGACAAACAGCTTCACCTCGGCCTCGGGGCAGATCACCGTGCCGATGTCACGCCCATCCAGAACCGCCCCGCCTTCGGCCCGCGCGAAACTGCGCTGAAATTCCAGCAGAGCCTGACGCACCTCGGGGATCACCGCCACTTTCGAGGCCGCTTGCCCCGCCTCAAGTGTGCGCAGATCGTCGCGCGCCAGATCCGCCGCCGTAAGCCCGCGCGCCGCCGCCTGCGGATCGCAGCCTTCCTGCGCGGCCTTGACGCCCACCGCACGATAGAGCGCGCCAGTGTCCAGATGGGCAAAGCCGAACCGCTCTGCCACCGCGCGCGAGATCGTGCCCTTGCCCGCCGCCGCAGGCCCGTCGATGGCGACCGTGAAATTCATGGCGTTGCTCCTGTTTTGCCCCGGGACGCTCCGCGGGGGATATTTTTGCCAAGATGAAAGCCCCTTCACCCTGGTCCAAATATCCCCGCCGGAGGCAAGACCCTGCCTTAAGCGCCGCGCGTGATCTGCGCGCCCAGCCCCACCATCAACCCTTCGAAAGCCGGAAACGAGGTCGCGATGGGCGAACCGTCATCGACCGAGATCGGCGCCTGACTGGCCAGACCCAGCACAAGGAAGCTCATCGCGATGCGGTGGTCGATATGGGTGGCACAGGTGGCGCCGCCGGGCACATTGCCCGCCCCCAGACCATGCACGATCAGCGTATCCTGATCTTCCTCAATCGTCACGCCGCAGGCTTCCAGCCCGCGCGCCATCGCGTCGATCCGGTCGCTTTCCTTCACCCGCAGCTCTTTCACGCCGCGCATCACCGTGGTGCCCGTGGCGCAGGCCGCGACCACCGACAGCACCGGGTATTCGTCGATCATCGAGGCCGCGCGTTCGGGCGGCACCGCGATACCGTGCAGCGCAGAGGAGCGCACGCGCAGGTCGGCCACCGGCTCGCCGCCCTCTTCGCGCAGGTTTTCAAAGGTGATGTCGGCGCCCATTTCCACCAGCGTGGTGAACAGTCCGTTGCGCGTCGGGTTCTGGCTGACGCCCGGCACCAGAATATCCGAGCCCGGCACGATCAGCGCGGCGCAGACCGGAAACGCGGCCGAGGACGGATCGCGCGGCACGGCCACCTTCTGCCCGGTCAGCTCGGGCTGGCCTTGCAGGGTGATGACCCGGCCCTCGGCCGTCTCTTCCACGCGAATGTCGGCACCAAAGCCGCGCAGCATCCGTTCGGTATGATCGCGCGTCGCCTCGCGCTCGGTTACCACGGTCTGCCCGGGCGCGTTGAGCCCCGCCAGCAGCACCGCCGATTTCACCTGCGCCGAAGGCATCGGCGTGGTGTAGCTGACCGGCACCGGATCGGCCGCGCCGACGATGGTCATCGGCAGACGCCCGCCCTGCCGCCCGACCGCGCGCGCGCCGAACAGGGCGATCGGGTCGGTCACCCGGCCCATCGGGCGTTTGCGCAGCGAGGCGTCGCCGGTGAAGGTGGCGGTGATGCCGCTCGTCGCCATGCAGCCCATGATCAGCCGCACGCCGGTGCCCGAATTGCCGCAGTCGATCACATCCTCGGGCTCGGCAAAGCCACCGACGCCCACGCCCTCGACGGTCCAGTCGCCCGGGCCGTTGCGGGTGACGGTGGCGCCGAAGGCACGCATCGCCTTGGCGGTATCCAGAACGTCCTGACCCTCCAACAATCCGGTGATTTCGGTGCGCCCCACCGACAAGGCGCCCAGGATCAGCGCGCGATGGCTGATCGACTTGTCGCCCGGCACTTCGGCCACACCGTGCAGCGCCGCGCTTTTGCGGGCAGTCATCAAAATCGGATCGCCGTGGCCGGACATGTGGAGCCTCCCTGAACAGTCGGTCCCCTGTTAGCCCAAGCCGGGGGCCGCGGGAAAGCCCCAGCCCTGCAACAAAGAAAAAATATCCCCGCCGGAGGCGTGCTCAGAGTTTGCGGAAGGTGGCGTAATCGGGCACACGGCCCTCGCGCAGCGCCTTTTGCTCGTAGCGGGTCGAGATCCAGTCGCCCCAGGCCATGCCGGTATGGGCAACCAGCGCGAACCCTGCCTGCGGCACCTCTTCCAGCGTCTGGCGCATGTAATCGGGGATGTCGGTGGCCACGCGGAACTCGGCCCCCGTCTGCAGCACGCGTGCCAGCGGCTGCAAATGGTCCTGGGTGACAAAGCGACGGCGGTGGTGGCGGCGCTTCGGCCAGGGGTCAGGATAGTTCAGGAAGGCCTTGGCGATGCAACCCTCGGGCAGCACATCCATCAGATCCCGCGCATCGCCCGGATGCACGGCGAGGTTGGTCACCCCTGCGGCACGGATCTTGCCCAGCAGCATCGCAACGCCGTTGATATAGGGCTCGCAGCCGATGATGTTGATGCCCGGATAGGTCGCGGCCATATGCACCAGATGCTCGCCACCGCCGAAACCGACCTCCAGCCAGACCGGCGCGTCATTGCCGAAGATGCTGGCCGGATCGACAATCTCGCGGCTCGGGTTTTCCTCGGGGGAAATACCGTGGGGGCGCAGCGTATCCAGATCCTCGGACAGATAGGTCTTCTGGCTGGAGCGCATGGTCTTGCCCGCGCGCCGCCCATAGAAGTTGCGCCACTCAGGGCGCGCTTCGGCGCCCGCGTCATCAGGATCAATATCGTCGCTCATGGCCCGGGCCTCTAGCGCCCCGGGACGCCCGGGGCAAGCCCCGGCAACATGATTCAGCCGCGCTGGATCAGAAAAAGCCCCAGTCCCATGCAGCCGATCCCCGCCGCGCGCAGCACGGTGATCGGTCGCATGATCGCGCCGAACAGGCCGAACTGGTCGATCGCCGCCGCCGAAATCATCTGCCCCATCAGCACGAAAAACACCGCATTGCCGACGCCGAATTTCGGCGCGACGAAAGTGACCGACAGCACATAGAAACATACCAGCAACCCGCCGATGAACAGATGCCGCGGCTGGGCGGGCACATGGGCCAGCGCGCCTGGGCCATGGCTGAGCGCCATCACCAGAACCGCCCCCGCCAAGGCCACACAAAACAGCACCACCGCCGCCACAACGGGCGATCCGATCCGCGTGCCCAATTGCGCATTCAATGCGGCCAAAACCGGAATCCCGATCCCCGCCACCAACATCACCAGCGCATAGCGCAGCCCGTCGCCCATTCGATCCTCCCTCGCTCCCGGGGCGGACGGTGCCGCATCGCGGTGGGGCCGACAAGCCCTTTCCTCTTGCCCAAATACCTCGGGGAGGGCTGGAACGGGGGGCGGCAGCGCCCCCTCTTTGCCCGCCCAAATGCGCGGCCTCATCGGAGGTTTGCTTTGGCACGCAAGGCATTTACGCCCCGCACAAACGAAACCGGGGGGCCGAAGCCCCCCGATCCCTGTGATATCCGCTCCGCTCAGAGCGCTTTTTTCAGCGCCTCGATCAGATCGGTTCTTTCCCAGCTGAACCCGCCGTCTGCCTCGGGGGCGCGGCCGAAATGGCCGTAGGCCGAGGTGCGCGCGTAGATCGGCTTGCACAGATCCAGATGCGTGCGGATACCTTTCGGCGTCAGGTCCATGCAGCGCGCCACGACGCGTTCGATTTCCGCATCGGGCACAATGCCGGTGCCGAAGGTATCGACATAGATCGACAGCGGTTTGGCCACGCCGATGGCATAGCTGACCTGGATCACACAGCGCTTGGCCAGACCTGCGGCCACCACGTTTTTCGCCAGATAGCGCGCGGCATAGGCGGCCGAGCGGTCCACCTTGGTCGGGTCTTTGCCCGAGAACGCGCCGCCGCCATGCGGGGCGGCACCGCCGTAGGTGTCCACGATGATCTTGCGCCCGGTCAGGCCCGCATCCCCATCAGGGCCGCCGATGACGAACGTGCCGGTCGGGTTGACCCACCATTCGGTGTCGGCGGTGATCCAGCCCTCGGGCAGGACTTCGCGGATATAGGGTTCGACGATGGCGCGAATATCGGCGCTGGTCTGTTTTTTATGCGCGTGCTGGGTGGACAGCACGATCGAGCTGACCCCCACCGGCACGCCGTTTTCATAGCGCACCGACAGCTGCGATTTCGCATCGGGGCGCAGTTCAGGCTCGACACCCGATTTGCGCACTTCGGCCAGACGACGCAGGATCGCATGGGCGTATTGGATCGGTGCGGGCATCAGCGCGTCGGTTTCATCGGTGGCATAGCCGAACATGATGCCCTGATCGCCAGCACCGTCCTTATCGACGCCCTGCGCGATATGGGCTGATTGCTTGTGCAGATAATTGTGGACCTTGAGCGTTTCCCAATGAAACTTTTTCTGCTCGTAGCCGATGTCTTTCACGCAGTCGCGCACGATGCCGTCCACGCGCTCCATGAAGATGTCGAGCTTTTCGGGGTCGCTCAGCCCGACCTCGCCGCCGACGACAACACGATTGGTGGTGGCGAAGGTCTCGCAGGCCACACGCGCGTTCGGCTCTTCGGTCAGGAAGGCATCCAGCACCGCATCGGAAATGCGGTCGCAGACCTTGTCGGGGTGCCCTTCCGAGACCGACTCGGAGGTGAAGATGAAATTCTGTCGTGCCATGGGGAAGTGCTCCATTCATAATCCCCGTCACGCCAGGAAGCCGTTGTGACGGTTCGATGGGCCTGACTAGACCCCGCGCGTGCGGTGGTCAACGGCGATTATGCCAAAGCCATAGAGGCAAAGGATTAACGCGACAATAATGCCCAAAATCGGGGCATCCCCCCAGCGCGCATATACCGTGGGCGGCAGGGCTGCGGGCAGATCGGCATCCAGCGCGCCTTGCGCCCCCACACCCAGTGCCGCCGTCACCCGCCCCTTGGCATCGACCATCGCCGAGACGCCGGTATTGGCGGCGCGCGCCAGCGGCAGGCCCAGTTCGATCGCCCGCAACCGGGCCTGGGCGAAATGCTGCCACGGCCCCGACAGCGTGCCGAACCACGCATCATTGGTCACCTGCATCAGCCAGTCGGGGCGCGCAGCCACGCGGCGCAAATCCTGTGGAAAGACCGCCTCGTAACAGATCAGCGGCTGCACATGGCCCAAGGCGCCAAGGTCCAGCACCGTCTCGGTCCCGCCCGCGGAATAGCCATTGCCCGCCTGCGCGGCAAAGGCCGAGATCCCGAAGCGCGCGGCCAGATCGCCCAGCGGCATATATTCGCCAAACGGCACCAGATGCACCTTGTCATAGACCGCCGTGACGCGGGCGTCGGGGCCAATCACCGCGAGCGAGTTGAAATAGCGCGCGCCCTCCATCCGCTGGATGCCCAGGGCCACCGGCACGCCCCCCGCCGCCTCGGCCACCATCTGCAGCCCGTCACCCGGACGATCCAGCAAGAATGGCACGGCGGTTTCGGGCCAGATGATCAGATCGGGCTTGGGCGTGCCCGGTGCCGGGGCCTGCGCGGTCAGATCAAGGTGGCGGAAAAAGAAATCCATCCGGTATTCGGGCAACCATTTCAACGCTTGCGGGGCGTTCGGCTGCACCAGCCGCAGGTGGATCGGCGGGGCGCGTACCGGGTCGGGCGCATCCAATCGCGCCTGCCCGGCCAGCCAAAGCGCGCCAAGCGCGGCCAGCCCGACACCTGCAAACCCGGCACCACGCCCCCCGCGCACCAGCGACGGCGCCGCCGCAATCAGTGCGGTCAACAGGCTCAGCCCCAGCGGGCCGATGATGGCGGCGGCCTGCGCGACCGGCGTGCCGATCCAGATATGGCCCAGCAAAATCCAGGGAAAGCCGGTCAGGACATAGCTGCGCAGCGCGTCCGACACCGCAAATCCCAGGGCCACGCCCAGGGCCCGGCTGCCGGGGCCACGCCCCAACCGCGCCCCGATCCAAGCCCCCAGCGCCCAAAACAGCCCCATACCCGCCGCCATGAAGACCAGCGCGAACGGGGCCATCCAGCCATAAACCTCGGGCTCGACAAAGAACGGCTCGACGATCCAGAACATGCCCGCCAGCGCATAGCCAAAGCCTGCGGCAAACCCCGACCATCCCGCCTGAGACGTGGTTTTTTGATTTGAGACCAGATAGATGACGCCCATCAAAGCGGGCAGCGCGATGAACCACCACCCCCAGGGCGCCTGCCCCGCCGCCACGCCCGCGCCCAACGCCAGTGCCACGGCAAGCTGCCCGCAACCGGGGCGCCGGGGCGCACGAAACAGGGGGGGCATGCGCATCTATTCCGCCGGGGCGACGCCGGGCAGACGCACCCGCAGCCGCTTGATCCGGCGCGGGTCGGCATCGACCACTTCATATTCGACACCGTTTTCGGCCACGATCACCTCGCCACGCGCAGGCACCCGGCCGATCTGCATGAAGACCAGACCGCCCATCGAATCGATTTCGCCCTCTTCCTCGGCCTCGGCCAGACTCATGCCGATCTCGGCCTCGAATTCCCGCAGCGGCGCGCGGGCCTGCACCAGCCACTGGCCAGGCTTTTCCTCTTTCCAGAAGCCATCTTCGGCCTCGTCATGCTCATCCTCGATTTCGCCGAAGACCTGTTCGATCAGGTCTTCAAGCGTGACCAGACCGTCCACCCCACCGTATTCGTCGATCACCAACGCCATGTGAATGCGCTGCAACTGCATCTTTTGCAGCAGCACGCCAATCGGCATCGAGGGCGGCACGAACAGCAGCGGGCGCAGCATCTTGCGCAGGGAAAACCGCCCCGGCGACGCGCCAAAGCCGTATTCCATTGCCAGATCTTTCAGGTGGATCAGCCCCAGCGGCGTATCAAGCGTGTCCTTGAACACCGGCAGGCGCGAATAGCCCTGCTCGCGGAACACGGTGACCAGCTCGTCACGTGTGATCGTCACCGGAACGGCAACGATTTCAACTTTGGGAATCGCGATATCACCGACCCGGATCCGGCGCAGGTTGCCCATCCCGGGCAAGATTGCGGGCGCATGGCTCGGTGCGACAGAGGGTTTCTCTGGCTCGGCCTCCGACCCGCTAAACACTTCAAAAATGCGTCCCAAGAACCCGCGCGATGCGGGTTCGGACATACTCTCGCCCGCGTCAGTATCAGACGCCGAGGCGGGGACGGAGGAAGCTCCGTCAGCGACTTGTCCCATCGTTCCTTTCCAAATCACACAGGGCTGCAGCCTGCATCATTCCTCATATGGGTTAACAATCCCCATTCGCGCAAGAATGCGCACCTCAATTTCTTCCATCAAAGTGGCATCGCCGTCACGAATGTGATCAAAACCCAGCAGATGCAGCACACCATGCACCAAAAGATGCAGGCAGTGATCGCGCAAACTCTTGCCTTGTTCGCCTGCCTCGCGCGCGCAGGTGTCAAAGGCGATGGCAATATCGCCCAGACCTTCGGGCATACCCGGTGCAAACGGTTCGGGGGGCTCTGGCTGGGCTCCCTCATCCTCGGGCGCCAGATCCTCGGCAGGCCAGCTGAGCACATTGGTGGGGGCAGGTTTGCCGCGGAAATCGGCATTCAGCTGCGCGATCCGGTCATCATTACAGCCCAGCAGGCTGATTTCGAAAACCTCAGGGTCCAGCCCCTGATCAGCAAGCACCGCCTGCGCGGCATGTTCGGCCAGCGCCGGAAGGTCAATCTCCTCCCAGCGCGGCTCTTCGATTACAAGATCAACCAGCGGCCTCGACATCCGAGCGCTCATAAGCCTCGATGATGCGCGCCACAAGGGGGTGACGCACGACGTCGGCGGCGGTGAAATAGTTGAACGCAACACCGCGCACCCCGTCCAGGATCCGTTCCGCGTCATGCAGCCCCGAGGCCGTGCCGCGCGGCAGGTCGATCTGGCTGCGGTCGCCGGTGATCACCATGCGTGACCCCTGCCCCAGACGGGTCAGGAACATCTTCATCTGCATGGTCGTGGCGTTCTGCGCCTCGTCCAGCACCACGAAGGCATTGCTGAGCGTGCGCCCGCGCATGAAGGCCAGCGGCGCGATCTCGATGCGCTTTTCCTCCATCAGCTTTTGCATCTGCTTGGCGGGCAGGAAATCATTCAGCGCGTCGTAAAGCGGCTGCATGTAGGGATCGACCTTGTCCTTCATGTCGCCGGGCAGGAAGCCGAGGCGTTCGCCCGCCTCCACCGCCGGACGGGACAGGATGATCTTGTCAACATGGCCGCCGATCAGCATGGTCACACCGACCGCCACCGCCAGATAGGTCTTGCCGGTGCCCGCAGGCCCGATACCGAAGGCCAGCTCGTGTTCGAACAGCGACCGGACATAGGCTTTCTGCGCCTCGGTCCGCGGCTCGACCTGTTTCTTGCGGGTGCGGATCTCGTATTTTCCGGCCGCAAACATTTCAAGTTGCTGGTCCACCGTCATCCCCGCATTGCCCAGATCGGCCATGCGAATCGCGGCATCGACTTCACCGGCGTCAATCGGTTTCCCGGTTTCCAGCCGCTGATACAGGTGGTGCAGAATACCCGCGGCTTGCGCCTGCGTTTCGGGGGTTCCCAGCACGGCCAGCTGATTGCCGCGGCGCAGGATATGCACCGAAAGCTTGTGCTCGATCTGGGCCAGATTGCGGTCAAATTCACCGCAAAGGTCGATCAACAGCCGGTTGTCGGGGAACTCCAAAAGCGTTTCATGCGCATCCGGAGTGCGAGGCGGGGGGGTGATCGCGCTAAAGCCCAAAAACGTCTCCCTGGCTAAGGTTGATACAGATATGGTGGCTTGAACCCTATCGACACGCAAGCATTGGTTTCACCTCAGCACGTTAAGATTAAAAATTTCACAAAACGGCCATGAAAAAGGCCGCGCGGATCATCGCGCGGCCATATTGCCTAATTTTTGTGCGCCTAGCGCCCGGAATCAGAGCGGGTCGGCGATCGGCGTGCCCTTTTTGAACGGGCCGACCGCGGTGTTGGCCGGGCCCGCGCCCGAGCAGATCGGTTTGCCGTAATCGTCCACGCGCGCCGACATATAGCCCTCGACGCCATCGTCGATGATCCAGTGGTCGCAACCTTCCGGGTCGATCCAGACACCGGCCTTCAGGGTGCTCAGATGGTGAGAGTTGATGCCCCGGTCGAGCGTCTTGTCGGGGCCGATCTGGCCAACGCCTTCGCCGCCTTCGCAGGCCGCAAGCAGGCCGGTCGCGGCGACCATCGCCAGAATATGTTTCACTGCCATCGCCCTGCCCCTTACTTCACACAAATGATTTCGACGCGGCGGTTCTGCGCCATGCCTGCCGCGGTCGCGTTGGTGGCGCGCGGCTGACGTTCGCCATACCAGTTCACCGCCAGAACCGGCGCCCCGACCGATTGCGCAACTTTGGCAACCGCACCGGCGCGACGTTCGGACAGTTTCATATTGTATTCATCCGAGGCGCGGCTGTCGGTGTGCCCGGTGATAATGAAGCTGCGGGCCTGCGCGGTGCGAAAGAAGTTCTCCAGATAGGCACGGCCCGAGGCGGTAATCGCCGATTTATCGGTCGAGAACAGCTGATCGGTCGGGATCACGCCGCACACGTTGCGGTGGCACACCGGGCGCCCGTCGCGGGTTTTGCGCGCATCCATGTATCCTTCGGCGCCGTCATCCATCACCCAATGTTCGCAGCCATCCGGGTCGATCCAGATCGTCGGCACATATTCTTCGGAATAGACCGTTCCGCCCGCCGCGATCGGCGCGGCGGACTTGCGGTTGATCGACTGCTGAATGCCACTTTGCGCAATGACTGCGCCAAAGCCGACATTCGTTTCGGCACGCGCCGGAGCCGGAGCCAGCATCGCCCCCGCTGCCAGCGCCGCAACCGCCAGCGCCCCGGCCATGGGTTTCAGAGCTTGGGAAAAACTGTTCATCGCCGCTTCCGCCTCCTGGTAACGTTTCGCGCGCCCTGCGAGGCACGCCATCACATTAAATTTAATTTGCGCAAGATTAGCAAAACTGAGCGGTATTGGAAGCGAATTAACCCATATATTGTAGCTCGGATGACAACAAACCACGCCGTGGCCCCGGCTTGGGCGCCACTACGGAAACGATTTAATCGGACAGGCATTGCAATCGCCCGATCAAGCGGCAGCTCATGCCGCAGCGCCGCACCGGGGATCAGCCGGGAAGGCGCACGCCCGCCAAGGAATTCGGCGCGGCGGCGGTGATTCTGACCCGCGCCAGAACCCCCGGTGCCAGCCCGTCGCCGGTCGCATGCACGGCGTGCAAATAGTCGGATTTACCGATCCACTGCCCCGGCAGACGTCCGGGCTTTTCGAACAGCACGCCGACTTCGCGGCCGACCATATCCTCTTGCGCGGCGCGTTGCTGGCGGGTGATCAGCGCCTGCAACTCCTGCAACCGCGCGTCGGCCACCGCCGCGTCAACCGGGATGCGGTCGGCGGCAGGAGTGCCCGGACGGGGCGAGTATTTGAACGAATAGGCCATGCCATAGCCCACCGCCGCGACCAGATCGAGCGTGGCCTGGTGATCGGCATCGGTTTCGCCGGGGAAGCCCACGATGAAATCGCCCGACAGCATCATGTCGGGGCGCGCGGCGCGAATGCGTTCGATCAGCCGCAGATAATCGTCGGCGGTGTGTTTGCGATTCATCGCCTTCAGAATACGGTCGCTGCCTGACTGCACCGGCAGATGCAGATAGGGCATCAGCTTCGGTTCGTCGCCATGCGCCGCGATCAGCGCATCGTCCATGTCGTTGGGGTGGCTGGTGGTGTAACGAATGCGTTCAAGCCCGTCGATTTTCGCCAGGGCCCGCACCAGGTGCGCCAGCCCCCAATCGCCGCCACCCATCGCATCGGGCCCCTGCCCGTGATAGCCGTTGACGTTCTGCCCCAGGAGGGTGATCTCGCGCACGCCCTTTTCAACCAGCTTGCGCGCCTCGGTCAGGATCCGCGCGGCCGGGCGGCTGACTTCGGCGCCCCGCGTATAGGGCACGACGCAGAAGGCGCAGAACTTGTCGCACCCTTCCTGCACGGTCAGAAACGCAGTGGGCCGCGCGCTGGCGGGACGTTCGGGCAGATGCTCGAATTTGTCCTCGACCGGGAATTCGGTATCGACCGGATGCGCGCCGGTCGCCGTTGCGCGCACCATATCGGGCAGACGGTGATAGTTCTGGCTGCCGACCACCAGATCCACCAGCGGCATCCGGCGCATGATCTCTTCGCCCTCGGCCTGCGCGACACAGCCCGCCACGCCGATCTTCAGATCGGGCTTGGCCTCTTTGAACGGGCGCAGCCGACCCAGATCGGAATAGACCTTCTCGGCGGCTTTCTCGCGGATGTGGCAGGTGTTGAGCAGCACCATATCGGCCTCGGCCGGGTCGTCGGTCAGCTCATAGCCCTCGGCGCCCATGTTCGCGCGTGACAGCGCCTCGGCCATCCGCTCGCTGTCATAAACATTCATCTGGCAGCCGTAGGTCTTGATATGCAGCTTTTTGGGCGCGTCCGACATGGGGCCTCCGGGGATATGGGCGAGGGGCAAAATCAGATGCGCCTGATACGGGATTGCAGGCGGGGCTGCAAGTTTGGGCTGGTCGCGGTCGCATCCAAGAACAAAAGGGGCGCACACAAGCGCCCCTTTCCATCAAAAATCACGCGGCCCAATCAGGCCCCGGCCGTTATTACTGCTGCATCAACGGGGGCGCTGATACCTTTTTTTGAGTGTTCACGCCGCCAAGGCCCAGACCAAAATCGACCCCGCCTCCGCCCATGTTGAAGCCCATATCGACCCCCACATAGGTATTGTCGCCCAGATACGCCGCACCGATGGTCGGGCGCACCTGTCTGCTCTGGAACATGTAGTCCAGACCAACGCTCAGCGCGGCCTTGTCCTCTTCGTCATTGGAAAACACCCGTGCGCCGATCCCGGCGCCGCCACCAAAGACAAACGTCAGACCCACACCCAACGATGCATCGGCGCTGGCGGGCGCCGCCAGACCCAATGCCGCAATCAGTGCCACAGGAATGAAACACACGCGAGAAACCGTCATTGCAAACCCTCCTCCTCAGCTTTGAAGCCTGCTGAAATGCTCTGCTTCCTTTGGGCATCTGTCAACGATCTGGATCAACCGTGCCCCACTTGCATTCCAGCCCCCCATAACCGATCCTGCCGCCAAAGCAGACCGCCCCTGGTGCGCCGGGCCGCAAACGACGGGAACAGGCATGGATTATCCCTCGCTCGAGGCATTTCTGGAACAAGGCAAGGACGTCTTGGCCAAGGGGCCTGTGGCGCTGATCTTCGTCGAGGATCTGGTCGAAGTCGAAAGCACGATCCGCCACCACATCAAGGCGGGCTTCGGGGGGCTTCTGGTCTTCGCGCCCCCCGCGCTGAACCTGCCCGCGGATCTTGCGACACAGGTGCATCGCATTCCCTATGCGATGCATGTCCCCGATGCGTTGACCCGCGCGGTCAATGCGGTGATCGCCGCCTGCCCGCCGACGACCTGGCTGTATTACTGCTATAATGCCGAATACCTGTTCTTCCCGTTCTGCGAGACCCGCAGCGTCGGCGAATTACTCGCCTTCCACACCGAAGAACGGCGTAGCGCGATGTTGTGCTATGCGATCGACCTTTACGCCCCCGACCTGAAAACCTGCCCGAATGCCGTCAGCTTGCAAGGGGCAATGCTGGATCGCTCGGGCTATTACGCGCTGGTGCGCACCGGTGCCGACGGCAAGCCACGGGATCGGCAATATGACTTTTACGGCGGGCTGCGCTGGCGGTTCGAGGAGCACGTTCAGATCAACCGCCGCAAGATCGACCGTATCGCGCTGTTTCGGGCGCAAGCGGGGCTGAAGCTGCGCGCCAATCACACGTTCAATATCGAGGAATACAATACCTTTGCCTGCCCTTGGCATCACAACCTGACCGCCGCGATTGTCTCGTTCCGGGTCGCCAAGGCGTTGAAATTCAATCCCGGCTCGACCTTCGATGTGCATAATTTCCGCTGGCACAATTCGGTGCCGTTCGACTGGCACAGCCAGCAATTGATGGATCTGGGCCTGATGGAGCCGGGCCAGTGGTTCTGAGCCTCGGCGCGTGAATGACCCTGCCCAAAGGGCGCCCGATTGCCGCAGGTGGGCGGTTTGCGCTTGCGTCTGCCGCCCCGGCACCTACCTGCGAAACAGATCCGCAGCCCAAAGCCCCGTGACCCAGCAACGATGACCCGCCCCCGGACTGAAACCCCTGCCGCCCGGCTGGCACAGCTGGCCGCACCAGCGGCCCCCGCGCTCCGGCGTGCCTCGGCGCTGTCGGTGCTGGCCGCGCTGATCTGGCCTGTGCAGGCCGCGCTGGTCGCGGCGGCCCTGGGGGGGCTGGTGACCAGCAGCGGTCTGTCATTGCCACCACTTTGGGCAGCGCTCGGATTTGTGGCGCTGGCCGGGCTGCGTGCGGGGCTTGATGGCGTGGCGCAGGCTGCCGCGCAGCGCACGGCGCGGGATCTGGTGGCGGCAACCCGCGCGCGCCTGCTGACCGCAGCCTGTCTGCAACGTGTGGGCGGTGGCGCGCTGTCGCCCGCCGAACTGGCCGCGCTGGTCGCCGAAAAGGCCGCGACGCTTGGCCCCTGGGCCAGCCGCTATGCCCCCGCGATGGCGCGGACGCGCTGGGTTCCACTGGTTTTTCTGGCACTTGCGGCCACGCAAAGCTGGGCGGCGGCGGTGATCTTGCTGATTGCGGGGCCGCTTATTCCGCTGTTCATGGCGCTGGTGGGCATGGCCGCCGAGACCGCCTCGCGCCAGCAGATGGCCGAGATCGGCGCGCTCAACCGGCTGGCGATCGACCGGATCGCCGCGATCACCGATCTGCGGTTGCTGGGCGCGGGCGCGCGGGCGCGGGCCGATCTGGCGCGCGCCTCGGACGATCTGCGCACCCGGACGATGGCGGTGCTGCGGATCGCCTTTCTGTCCTCGACTGTGTTGGAGCTGTTCTCGGCGCTTGGCGTCGCGCTGGTCGCGGTGTTTGTCGGGTTTTCTCTGCTGGGCGAGATCGGTTTTGGCACCTGGGGCGGTCAGATGACGCCGGTGCAGGGCATTTTCCTGCTGATGATCGCGCCCGAGTTCTTTCAGCCGCTGCGCGATCTGGCCGCCGCCTGGCATGACCGGGCCGCGGCGCTGGCGGTCGCCTCTGAACTGACCGAAGCCGAGGCCGCGATGGCCCGTTCGGGGACAATTCTGGGCACCGGCGCCCCGGGTCTGCCGCTACCTGCCGCCCCCCTGAGCTGGCAGGGACTGCGCATTGCCCCCGGCCCCGGCGCCCCCGCGCGCGCCTTCCCCGATGGCCATGTGGCGCCCGGCGAGGCGGTGGCGCTGACCGGACCTTCGGGCGTGGGCAAGACCACGCTGCTGGCCGCGCTGGCCGGGCTGATCCGCGCCGACGCCGGGCAGATCCGCTGGGGCGACACGGTGCTGGACGATACCAGCGCCAAAGCGATCCGCGCGGGTCTGGCCTGGGTGCCACAAAGCCCACGCTTCCCCGATGCGCCGCTGGCCGAGGCGATTACGCTGGGGCAACCTGGCGATCTGGGCGCGGCACTGGCGGCGGCCCGCGCCCAAGCAATCGTGGCCACCCTGCCCGACGGCCTGCAGACCCGGCTGGGCGATCTGGGCGGCGGCGTATCGGGCGGCGAGGCCCGCCGTCTGGCGCTGGCCCGCGCCTATCTGGTGCGGCCGCATCTGGTTTTGGCCGATGAACCCACTGCCGATCTGGACGCGGTGACCGCGCAGGCGGTGACCGAGGGCCTGCTGGCGCTGCGGGCGCAGGGGGCCGCGCTGCTGATCGCCACCCATGACCCGGCGCTGATCGCGGCACTCGATCGGGACATCCCACTGTCTGCGGAGGATATGGCATGAACCCGTTGTGGCGTCTTGCCCTGCGCCTGACCCGGGCTGAACCGCGTGCCTTTGGCCGTGGGCTGGCGCTGTCGGCGCTGGTTCTGGTGATGGGCGCGGCGTTGCTGGGCCTGTCGGGCTGGTTTGTGACCGCTGCCGCCGCTGCGGGCATTGCAGGCATCGGCGTGGGGTTTGATTTCTTTCGCCCTTCGGCCGGGGTGCGGTTTCTGGCGCTGGGTCGGTCGGCGGCGCGCTATGGCGAACGACTACTGACCCATGATGCGACGCTGCGCGCGCTGGCCGCCCTGCGCGGCGCGTTGCTGGGCGGCATCGCGCGGCTGCCGCATGAAGCGCAGGCCCGGCTGCGTGGCGCGCGCGCGTTGAACCGGCTGACCGCGGATGTTGATGCGCTGGATGGGCTGATGTTGCGACTGGTGCTGCCGGCGCTTGCGGCCCTGGGCACGCATCTGGCGGCCTTTGTGGCGCTGTGGTTGCTGGTTGCACCGGGCGTCGCGGGGGCGGTGCTGGCGATCTATGCCCTGGGGGGCGGCGCGGTATTGTGGGCCACTGCCCGCGCCGCGCACCCCCCCGCCGAGGCCGCCGAAACCGCGCTGCAATCATTGCGGGCCCAAAGTCTTGACCTGCTGCGCACCCGCGCAGATCTGACGCTGGCTGGTGCCTTGCTTGCCGCGCGCGACCGCGCGATGGGACAGGCCGAGACAGACCGCGCCGCCCGTGCGACGCTGGACCGGATCGACCGCGCGGGCGCCAGTGCCAGCGCGCTGACCACAAGTCTGGCGGCTGCGGCCGCACTGGGTGTCGGCGGGCAACTGGCCATGGCGGGCACGATCAGCCCGGCGCGGGCCGCAATCGGCTTTTTCACCGCACTGGCACTGGGGGAAACCCTGGGGCTGCTGCGCCGCGGGCTGGCGGAACTGGGCCGGATGCAGGCTGCCAGCGCCCGCGTGCTGGCGCTGGCTGACACCCCGGCCGTGCCCGAACCCGCCACCGCCCCGATGCCGCTGCCTGGCCCTCTGTTGCAGGTCAGCCGCCTGACCTACCACCGCGCGGGTGCTGAATGCGCGGTCTTCGGGCCGCTCGATCTGACGCTGAACCGAGGCGAAACGGTGCTGCTGTCAGGGCCGTCGGGCGCGGGAAAATCCACCGCGCTGGCCTGTATCGCGGGGCTGTTGCCGCCCAGCACCGGGCAGATCGCCATGCAGGGCCACCCCTTGGGCGACTGGCCCGAGGCCGATTTGCGCGCCGCCCTGACACTGGTTCCGCAACGCCCCGCGCTGATCGGCGGCACCGTGGCGCAGAACTTGGCGCTGGCCCTGCCCGAGGGGGCCGCGCTGGACCCGGACGCCGCCTGGGCCGTGCTGCGCGCCGTCGATCTGGAAGACGCGATCCGCGCGCGCGGCGGGCTGCAGATGGCGCTTGGCGAAGGCGGCAGCGGGCTGTCGGGCGGGCAATCCAAACGGCTGGCACTGGCGCGTGCGATGCTGCGCCGCCCTGCGGTGCTGATCCTGGACGAGCCGACAGAAGGGCTCGACCCGGCCACCGCTGCGGCCACTCTGGCAGGGATTCGGGCAGCGCTGTCCGACTCGGGCCTTCTGATCGTGTCGCACCGCGCCGCCGATTTACCCTTTGCGCACCGTCATCTGGCACTGGAGCATGGGACATAATGTCCCGATTTCGGCGCAAACGCTGCGTAATGTGACGCTGCGACCAAGTGCCTCTTTGATCTGGATCAGGGAAGGGAAGAAGCAACGCCATAAGATGCATTTGCGTGAAATATATACCACGAATGCACCTTTCGCGCGGATCTCCCCTCCGCATTCGATCAAGGAAAGGAAGAGACGGATGGAGCTTGATATCGTCGAGCTGTCGCGGCTGCAATTTGCCATGACAGCGATGTATCATTTCCTCTTCGTGCCGCTGACGCTGGGTTTGTCGATCCTCGTGGCGATCATGGAGACGGTCTATGTGATGACCGGGCGGCCGATCTGGCGGCAAATGACCAAATTCTGGGGCACGCTGTTTGGCATCAACTTCGTGCTGGGCGTCGCCACCGGGATTACGATGGAATTCCAGTTCGGCATGAACTGGAGCTATTACAGCCATTACGTGGGCGACATTTTCGGCGCACCGCTGGCAATCGAAGGGCTGATGGCCTTCTTCATGGAGGCAACCTTCGTCGGGCTGTTCTTCTTTGGCTGGGAAAAACTTTCCCGCACCGCGCACCTTGTGGTGACCTGGCTGGTGGCCATCGGGTCGAACTTCTCGGCGCTGTGGATCCTGATCGCGAATGGCTGGATGCAAAACCCGGTGGGGGCCGAATTCAACCCGCTGAGCATGCGCATGGAGATGACCAGTTTCTTTGACGTGATGTTCAACGAGGTCGCGCAGGCGAAATTCGTGCATACCGTTTCGGCGGGTTATGTCACGGCCTCGGTGTTCGTGCTGGGCGTGTCGGCGTGGTACATGCTGCGCGGTCAGCATTTCGAACTGGCGCGGCGCTCGATTGCGGTTGCGGCGGCCTTCGGTCTGGCCTCGGCGTTCTCGGTCGTCATTCTGGGCGACGAGTCGGGCTATAACGCGACGCACAGCCAGAAAATGAAGCTGGCCGCGATTGAAGGCATGTGGGAAACCCAGCCTGCGCCCGCGGAATTCACCCTGCTGGGCATTCCCGATCAGGCCGCGCGCGAAACCCATTATGCGGTGCATGTGCCCTATGTCATGGGGCTGATCGGCACCCGGTCGCTGACCACCGAAATTCCGGGGATCAACGATCTGGTGGCACAGGCCGAAACCCGGGTGCGCAGCGGCATCGTCGCCTATGACGCACTGATGCAGATCCGCGAAGCCAAAGGCAATGTGTCGGACGAGGTCAAGACCACCTTCGAGGATCATTCCAAGGATCTGGGCTTTGCCTTCCTGCTCAAACGCTATGTCGATGACCCGCGTCTTGCGACCGAGGAACAGATCGTCAAAGCGTCGAATGACACCGTGCCCACGGTCTGGCCGCTGTTCTGGTCGTTCCGTCTGATGGTGGCGCTGGGGTTCAGCTTCATCGCGGTTCTGGGCTATTTCTTCGTTGTTGCGAACTGGAAGGGCATGCAGTTCCCGCGGTGGGCGCTGCGTCTGGGCGTGGCAATCATCCCGGCGCCGTGGATCGCGGCCGAGCTGGGCTGGTTCACCGCCGAATTCGGGCGTCAGCCCTGGACGGTGGATGGCGTCCTGCCAACCGCGATGTCGGTCAGCCATCTGTCGGTGGCGGATCTGGCGATCACGCTTGCGGGCTTCGTGGCTTTCTACACGGTGCTCTTCATCATCGAGATGGGGCTGATGATCAAATACATCAAAAAAGGCCCCTATATGGACGTGGCAGAAACCGAAGAGTGGCAGCGCAAACACGAACTGCGTCTGCAATCCTCGGGCCAACCTGCCCCTATGCCGGCGGAGTAACACACCATGATCTTGCATGAACTTCTGAGCTTTGAACTCCTGCGCGTCATCTGGTGGGTGCTGCTGGGGGTGCTGTTGATCGGCTTTGCGCTGACCGACGGCTTCGATCTGGGGGTCGGCGCGCTGTTGCCCTTCGTGGGCAAAACCGACGCCGAGCGGCGCGTGGCGATCAACACTGTCGGCCCGGTCTGGGAAGGCAACCAAGTGTGGTTCATCCTGGGGGGCGGCGCGATCTTTGCCGCCTGGCCACCGCTTTATGCGGTCAGCTTCTCGGGGTTTTACCTCGCGATGTTCGCGGTTCTGGCGGCGCTGATCTTGCGGCCCGTGGGCTTCAAATACCGCTCCAAACGTGAAAGCCACGCTTGGCGTAACGGCTGGGACTGGGCGCTGTTTGTCGGCGGCGCGGTGCCAGCGCTGATCTTTGGCGTGGCGATGGGCAATGTGCTGCAAGGCGTGCCCTTCCATCTGACCGATGACCTGATGCCGATGTATGACGGCGCGTTCTGGTGGAAATTCATCACGCTGTTGAACCCCTTTGCGCTGTTGGCCGGTGTCGTGTCGCTGTCGATGCTGGTGATGCATGGCGGCGCCTGGCTGACGCTGAAAACCGAAGGCCCGGTGCAGATGCGCGCCCGGACCATCGGCTCGGTGGCAGGGATCGTGGCGCTGGTCAGCTATGCGTTGGCCGGGGTCTGGCTGGCGTTCGGCATCCAGGGCTATGCGCTTGTGGGGACGGTGGTCACCGATGGCCCTTCGAACCCGCTGATGTCGGATGTGGTGCGCACCGGGTCATGGCTGACGGCCTATGCCGTGCGGCCCTGGATCATCATCGCGCCGCTGATGGGCTTTGCCGGGATTGTGCTGGCCACACTGGGCTTGCGCGCGGGGCGTGAAGTTTCGACGCTGCTCTTCTCGAAGCTGGGCATCTTTGGCGTGATCTCTTCGGTCGGGCTGACGATGTTCCCGTTCATCCTGCCCTCGTCGAAAATGCCCAATGCCTCGCTGACGGTCTGGGACAGCTCCTCCTCGCATCTGACGCTGTTCGTGATGCTGATCTGCGCGCTGATCTTCATGCCGATGATTCTGGCCTACACCGCCTGGGTCTACAAAGTGCTGTGGGGCAAGGTGACCGAGGCTGACGTCACCGAAAACTCTGACAGCGTTTACTGAGAAAGGACGACACGATGTGGTATTTCGCCTGGATCCTCGGCCTGCCCTTGGCGGCGCTGATCGCGGTGGTCAATGCGATGTGGCTTGAGATGCAGAATGATCGGCGCATCGCCGGCGATCACGACCCCGAGCCGTAAGCCCCCGAACAGCAGGGGCGCCCGTTGCCCCTGCCCCAGATCCCGGACCTGCCCTGAGTCCGGGGTTCAGAGGCCGCCCCCTTGGTTTCCAGCCGCCGGGGGCGGCCTCGTCATTTTCCGGGTCAACACCGGCTTTCGCGAAGGCCTCTTCTGGCCCCGAATAACCAAGTAAAAGAATCAGCCTTTACAAACCTGATTCTTTCGCTCAAGTTAAGCGCATCGCCAGTCACACCGACAAGCTCTGGATCAAAGGAGACCGGATATGCCCCCCGTCCACCACCCCGGCCCCGCCCCCCGGGCCGCCCGCCCCCATCGTGCCGAGCCGCCGATTTCGCTGCGCGAGATCGCCGCCGCCCTGTGCTGTGCCCTACCGCCTTCGGTCGAAGGGCTGGAATTGATTCTGGACCGGATCGAGAGAGCGTCATGACCATCACGCAGAGCTTTGACGCGCACACGCTGGCCCATGCCCTGCCCGCGCATCACGCAGAAGCCCTGACCCACGGCGGAAATCAGGCGCATATCTTGTTGAACGGGCAGGTCTATACGCTGCGCATCACCCGCGCGGGCAAGCTGATCTTGACCAAGTAATCCCTCGGGAGCCCGCCTTGGCGCGCGCCCTTCGTCGCACTGGGGCCGGGCGACCGGCCCCATTTTTCATGCGCGCGCCCCGGCACGCAAAACGGCAGGGATTTCTCCCTGCCGCGTCACACCTCAAGGCGTGGTTCTGCCACCATCCGTGCGCGCCCCGAAGGCCGTGCCTTTATTCCTGAACCCGCCTGGGCAGGGCCTGGCGCAGATCCGGGGAATGCCCGGCGCCAAGGCTTTCAAAGAAATCGTGCCAGCCCAGATTGGCCGAATTGCCTTGCGGGCGCATCTGCTCGGACAGGGGTGCTTTGCCCGAAGGCGTGGTATCGTCAGCCATGAAAGGCCCTCCATCATGTCGCGCGGGAGGGTCCCGGGACTCTTCACTATTTTGCGTGTCGCGGGGCCGTCAGCCGCGCGCGGTCTTCGGTGTGCGGGGCGCACGCCCGGGGGCATCCTCGCCCGGGGCTGGCACGGCAAGCGCGGCCTCATCCTGCGCGCGGGCCAAACGTGCGGCCCGCAGAACGGCGGTCAAATCCGCGCGCTTTTTCGCAGTCTCGTCCAAAATCAGCCGGGCTGCCTGGGCGGTGCGGTCCTGCGCCGTCAGGGGCGGCGCGGCGATCGTCTGAAAGAGGCTGTTGCTCTTGTTTTTGCGGGGCATGGGGCCTCCTTGGCCATGACGCCCGGGCAGATCGCCCGGGCTTGGGATCGGCGGCGCGGGCGCGCCAGACGCGCAGGAATCAGGGCTTTTTCTTCGCCCCCAGCCCCGCAGCGCCGCCGGGCTGAATCCCCTTGCTGAACAGATCGCCCGGCTTCGCCGCTACAATCGTCTTCGCCTTCTTCGGCTTCTTGGCTTCCTTGTTGCCGCGGTTTTTGTCTTTGGTCATGTCTCACCCTCCTGGTGATGGCCCCCCGCAAAATGCAGCGCGCCGATGCCGGGGCGCAGACATGCCCCGGCTCATGCCGTGCCGGAAACCCGGACGCCTTTGCGGTCAGCCCCCGGAGCGGGATCTGTGCCGCGGGGCAGCCCGCCCCTCAGCCCTTGCGATTGAACCGCGACCAAGCCTTGCGCAGCTCGGCCCCCTCTTGAGCGTAGGAGCTGTCGAAGATCGAATTGCGCTGCGGCGTGACCCGGCTTTCGGGGACAGCCGAAGGTACGCTCGGCGCGGGCGGAACGGATTTCAGAGCGCTGCTGCGCGACGCCTTTTTCGGGGCGGATTTGGGGGGAACGGTCGGTGTCATCGGTCAACGTCCTCTTTCATGTGCGGCGAAAATCGCCAGCGGCAATGCAGCCCGGGACGCGACGCGACATGCGCCTGCCCGATGGTCCCCCAACTTGCGCGAAGCCGACCTTCGCGCGGGCGATGCGCCGCTGCGGGAGAAGATCTGGCAGAGTGTCGGATGGATGCTGCGCGCTGTGCGCAACAGAACTTAAAACTGCAAAGCAGCCCGGCCTGCGTCTAGGCAGTCCTGTCCCTATACAACATATGGGATCGCCGCGCGCGATTACGAGCCCTGCGCGAAAAGAAATACCGCCCCGCCGCGCGGAGCGCACGCGATCAGCCCCGCACGGACGCGGTCCCCGATCATCAACCTTATGTATGATTTTGGAGCGGGCGGCGGGAATCGAACCCGCGTCATTAGCTTGGAAGGCTAAGGTCTTACCATTACACAACGCCCGCGAGCCGATCCCACAATGGATCGAAAAGTGGCGGAGTGGAAGGGATTCGAACCCTCGAGACGTTGCCGTCTGCACCCTTAGCAGGGGTGTGCCTTCGACCACTCGGCCACCACTCCGCTGAGCGGTATATTCGGCAAGGTATAGGAAAACAAGCGCTTTTCTGGGAAAGATCGAAGCCCCTGTAAAACGGCAGTTTTCACGCAAGATTGCGGAACTTAGCAAGAACCGCACATGATTCGCGTACAAAATCCGTGCGGAAATGTTCCGCATGGATTCTTGCCGATATCTCCGCCCGGCAGCAGATCAATCCAGACCTGCGACCGGGCGTTGCTTTGGCAGCGACCGGGACGCGCGGCGCGATTACCCTGCCCCGTTCCTGGGGATCAGGCGATTGCGCGTTGGGCTACGCGGGCACGATCCCAGATCGCGCACAGCCGTGCATAGCGTGCGGTCATCTGCGTGACGGCCTCTGCGTCGGTGGTCTTGCCCGCAAGCCAGCTTTGGGCGACCGGACCAAAGATCGTGCGACCAATCGCAAAGCCGCGCACCAGATCGAACTCCGCCGCGACCTCGAAACTCGCGGCAAGATCCGCTTCCGACGCATCAAGGCCAAGCACAACGATGCCACGGGTATAGTGATCATGCGCTTCAATGGCCGAGATGGCATTCGACCAGGCCGCACGCGTGACCATCGGTTCCAGCTTCCACCAGTCGGGATAGATTCCGGCGGCATAGAACTGCCGGATCAGCGTTGCCGTGGTCTGGTCATCGACGGGTGCCACTTTCGAGGGAATGACCTCCAGCAGGAATTCCAGACCGTTGCGCCGCGCCGCAGAGAACAGCCGCTTCACCGTCGCCTCCTGATCGGCGCGCATTTCCGCAGGGTCATCGGGGTGGCAAAAGCACAGCACCTTGACCACATCTTCGCGCGCCCATTCCTGTAACCCGCCACAGTCCGGGCCGAGTTCGGGCTCCAATGTCAGCGGTCTGGACCCCGGCCATTCGCAGGGCCGACCGATCCACAACCCCGATCCGCTGGCCGCGTGCAATGCGGTGCGGCCGATGCGGTTGTCGCACAAAATGCCATAGCCCGGCTGACCATCCGCAACCTTCAGCGCCGCTTGCAGGCACAACTCCTTGAAGGCGCCGCCCTTGGCGGGCGTATAGCCATCCATCTGTTCCAGCTGACTCCGGTGATCGAAGGCAAAGACGCGCATCGTTGACCAATCGCCGCCCATCCGGCCCTGACGGTTGGTCGCCCAGTGGATCTGCTCTAACGCGGCGTCGTTGCGCAGATCGGCGCGG
>JAQTYE010000180.1 GCA_028749255.1 Paracoccaceae bacterium
GCTGTTCCAGCCACTGCCACTGAAACGCGGCGGATTAATACCGCGATGTCGGGGTATCTGCGTTATATTCCAGCATCTTGGCCGGGCCGTGACCGTCATAGGCCAGATCGAACCGCCCATAAAGCGCGGGGTCCCCGTTGTGCCAGCTGTGCGCGATATAGTCGCGATGCGCCTCCGGGATTACCAGCTTGTCGAGCATTTCTTCGCTTTGCAAGACATGTGCCACCGCCTCCAGGCACATCGCGTGCAGCTCTGTCGCGGGGTCTTCGAGCCGCTCTTCGATTTCCTGCATCGAAAAGCAGTAGCACGAGCTTTCGTCCCAATAGGGTTCGCCATGCATATCGGCAAATGTGAAGCCCTGCTCCTGTGCCGTCACGCGCCAGTTTGCACGCTCGGGCAAGTCGATTTTCTGCACCTGAAGATATCCCTTCCCTGCGCGCCCGGGCCGATGGCCCCGACGCACCTGTTTTCCTTCGGTCCTATATGGGGAGGAGGCGCCGCCTTGTGAACCGCCAATTGCCGGAAAAATCAGCAAATTCACCCCGGGGCGGCGCCCCCCGCTGTGCGGGCGCAATTTCAGGCAGGGGGCCTTCGCGCACCACGCCGCGCCAGCATCGCCCGCACTTCCCACAGCCGCCGCGACAGACCGTTCCAGCGCGCCATCTGGATATAGCGATCCGTTTCGGGCGGCGGCACGAAGCGCAGCCTGGCGCGCCCTGCTTCGGGATCGTCGATCTGCGCCATCGCCGCGACAACCTGCGCCAGAATCACCCCACGCCGGGCGCCGCGTTCACCGCCCGTTTTGCGGAAATTCGGGAAGGTCGGGTTGGGGTTCACCTCGAAAATCACGGGCTGACCATCGCGCAGACCATAGTCGATCCGACCAAATTGCAGCCCTCCCAGATCGGTGGCCCGCAGCAAGGCCGTGCGATGCGGATTATCACGCACGAAGGCCAGTTCCTCGGCCGCAAAGGCCGCCGAGGTCTCGCCGGTCGTTGATTTCACCACCCAATCGCCGCTGCGCAAAATATGCTGCGGGATGATCGCATCGCCGATCCGAAAGGCGCCGTATTTGCGAAACAGCCCGTCAGCATCGGGCGCGGCCTCGAAACTGACAGCGATCCGGCGTTTTCGCGGACGCCCCGCCGCCAGCGCCGCCACAAACTCGGCCTCGGTCTGGATCAGCCCGGTCTCGGCGCCATGGCAGCCATCTTCATGGCGCAAGAACAGCGGATAGCGCGTGGGCATGTCACCACTGTCCAGCCGGGTCACCTCGACCGGGTTCATCCCGGCCCGGTGCAACCTGCGCAGCAGTTCAAAACGTTCTGCGGCATGGCAGGGATGATTGAGGATACGCGTCTGCGGGCGTGCCTTCAGCGCCGCATCGGCGATGGCAGCGGCGGCAGCCATGCCAAACCCGTCAAGAAATTCGAAATCGGAAAAAATCAGCGTCCCGGCGGGAAAGGACAGCTGGCGGAAGGCCTGCTGATAGGTGACAAGGCGCAGGTTCGGCAGCGCCCCCCCCCGACTGTGCCAGCAATTTGCGCGCCGGGTTGCGGTTCAATTCATGGACGAAATAGACGATCATGCGGCGTGGGTCCGGTGCTGCGGGGCGTTGCCCCCCACGCTGCGCCGCCATATCCCCGGACGCAAGCCTCTTTGCGGCGTGCGGGATCGGGCACGGACCGCCCGCCCTGCCATCGTGACGCGCGGGATCGGGCTTGGCCTTTTCTGTCCAGAAGTTATTGATGTCTTACCGTCCATTCGCACAGACTGGGCGGGCGCGTCGGGCCGACAGACCAGCCGCGAAGATCGCCGTTTACAGGAGCAGACAGCATGACGCCCCCGACCGAACCGCTTGCCGATCTGGCCCGTTTCGCCTTCGCCGAAGCCCCCGATCTGTGCGACCCCGCGCATGGCTGTTGCGTCTATCACCGTGCCTGGAGCACGATCCGGCTGCTGCTGAAAGACGGCGCGCAGCCTGCGGGCATGGATTTCTTTGCCGAGGGTTTGGCGCAGGCGGCGGTGAACGGCCGGTGCCGGGTGCTGATTTCGGGTGCGGCGGACAGCGGGGTCGCGGCGATGGTGCTGACCGCGCTGGCCGGGCGCGGGATCACCGCAGACCTTGTCGTGGCCGAACGCTGCGCCACGCCGATTGCGCAAAACCGTCGCTTTGCCGATCACCTTGGCCTGCATTTCGAACTGCATCAGGGCGACATCCTGACGCTTGACTGTGCGCCGGTCGATGCGGTGGTGGCGCATAGTTTCCTCAATTTCCTGCCCGCGCATCTGCGTCCCGCACTTGTCGCCACCTGGGCGCGGCTGTTGCGGCCCGGGGGGCTGGTGCTGCTGCACCAAAAACTGGGCGATCTGCGGTGGGCCCCTGACGCGGAAACGCTCGGCGCGAACCGCGCGCGGCTTGAGGCGCAGGCCCGCGCCCGGGGGATCGACGCGCAAACAGCGCAACACATCGGCGCAGCCGGGGTTGCCTTCTGGACCCGTGAGCGCCCGCATTCCACGACGCGTGAAGACGAGTTGAACGACCTTCTGGCGCAGGCCGGGCTGGAGCAGATACGGCTTGAAAGCCTGGGTCAGCTTTCGGTCGGATCCCCCAGCTATGTGGCTGGGGTGTCATCCAACACGCCGCAAAGCCTGGTGATGGCACGCCGCCCCGGCTGAGCCATCCGCCTGCCCCGCTCAGCGCGTCCCGACGGGCAGCGCGAACACAAGCGGTGTCGGCAGGTCAAGCACGGCAACCCGGTCCAGATAGAGCGCCACGGCGGCACAGGCCAGCGTCGCCAGAACCGGCGCGATCAGGCGATCCCGCCGCCCCCGTGCCCAGGGCGCAAGCCACAGCAGCACCAAAAGCCCGGTGGCCCCCGGCAACCCGATGCACACTGTGGCAACCGGAAACGCGGCCAAAAGCGCAAGGGGCAGGCGATGGGCACGCGGCACCAAAGGTTCGACCAAAGGTTCGGCGGGATCTGCGATCAAGGGCCGGATCAGCGCCACGGCCACCAGCACCGCAAGCGTTGCCAGACAGATCGCGCGCGCATAGCCGGAATAGGCGATCCCTCCGGTCATGGCGACCAGCGCCAGCACCGCGACCCCCAGACCCAGCACCACCGCCGCCGCACGATCCGCCGGATGCCCCGGCGCGCGGCGCGGCGCGGCCTGCGGGGTGCGCGCGCTCAGCAGCATCCAGACCAGCGACACCAGGGTCAGCCCGAAAATCGCCAGGGCCAGTGGCCGCGCCCCCAGTTCAAGCCGCCCGACCGCGTGCAGCTGATCGACCAGCGTCAGATTGGTTTCAAGGCTGGGGCCAAGCACGAAGGCGATGACAAACGGCACCCGCGGCCAGTCCAGCCGCCGAAACAGATAGCCCAGCATCGCAAAGCCGACCGCGACGTAAAGATCGGCGATGAAGCCGTTCAGTTGCACCACGGTGACCAGCCCGACCACCAGCACCGGCAGGGCGATACGCTCTATCGGCAGCCGGGTCAGCCGGGCCAGCGCGGGCACCAGCGCCAGCCCCAGAACCGAGGTCAGCAGGTTCGATATCAACAAAGCAAGGATCAGCGTGAAGCTCAGGCCCAGATCCGGCCCCAGCATTGCAGCCCCCGGCACAAAGCCGTGGATCGCCAGCACCGTCAGCAGGAACACGCCACCTTCACTGCCCGGCAGACCCAGCGCAAGCACCGGCAAAAGCGAACCGCCATCCTTGGCATCCACCGCCGCCTCGGGGCCGATCACGCCCCGGACATCGCCCTTGCCAAAGCCGGAACGATCACCGCGTGCGGTTTGCACGGTCTGACCATACGCGACAAATCCCGCCACCGTGCCCCCCACACCGGGGATCATGCCGATAACCGTGCCGATTACCCCGGCGCGCAGCACCAGCGCGCGGTGACGCCAGACCGCCAGAACTCCGGCGGCCGCGCTGTCCCCCGACTGGCCCGCCCGCAGCGCCGGGCGCAGGCCTTGCCGACCCCGCCATGACAACACCTCTGACAGCGTGAACAGACCCAGCAGCATCACCTCGGGACGCAGCCCCTCGCTCAGCGCGATCTGACCGAAGTTCCAGCGCGGCTGGCTGGTTGCCGGATCGCTGCCCGCCATCGCCAGCACCAGACCCAGACCCGACACCGCCAGCGCCCTGAGCGCAGAGCCCTTGATGACCGAAATGATCGTTGCCAGCCCCCAGATCGCCAGCGCCGCACGTTCCAAAGGCCCGATCTGGAGCAACACGGGGCGGATCACCGGCAGCAGCGCGATCAGCACCAGCACGCCAAAAATCGACCCCAGCGCCGAAGCCGTGGCCGCCGCCGCCAGCGCGCTGCGCGCACGTCCGGCCTGCGCCATCGGATAGCCGTCGATCAGCGTCACCGAACTGGCCGCATTGCCCGGAATGCCAAACAGGATCGCCGTCACCGACCCCATGAAGGTGGCCCCCCCGGTCAGCGCGCCAAACAGCAGCAGAACCTGCTCTGGCGCCCAGCCCAGCGTCACCACCACCATCACCGCCGCAAGGCTTGCCGCACCGATTCCCGGCAGAAACGACACCACCATCGCCAGCACCGTCCCCAGCATCGGGATCAGGATATTTGGCCAGGAAAACAACGTGTGCAGACCAATGCCGAGCGCCGCAAATACATCACTCATGCGGAATGTCCGGCCTCATGTCAGGGTCGAACCTGCTGTGCGATCACATCCAGCAATGGCGCGGCTTCGGTATAGGCGCTGATCTTCGCGGTATACAGCGCCTCGGCCTCGACGGCCCCAAGCGGCGTCACCGGGCGGCCTTGCGCCTCGGCCGCGTCGCGAAAGCCCGCGGACAGCAGCGCCGCTTCGGTGGCCTCCACAAGGCAGCCCTGCGCCTCGGCCCGCATCCGCGACGAGATGAGCAGCACCCGCGCCCCGGCGGACAGTTCGACCGCAAGCTGTGCGATATGCGCGCGTTCGGCCCGGTCCTGAGGGGTCAGACCGGCGCTGCGCTGCGCCACAAGCCCCCCGTCCCCGGCAAGCCAGGGCACCCCCGGCAAGGCAGGGTCAGGCCCGTCTGCCAGCACCAGCGCCACACGCAGATCGCCCGATTTCATCTGCTGCAACGCAGTCCCGAGCGATTTGGAGCTGAAATCGGTCTCGCCACGCAGCACCGCGGCGATCTGGTCGCCGCTGCCCTCGTACCCCGAGATGAATTGCACCTTATGGCCCGTGGCCTGAGCCACCAGACCGATGGTGGCAAGGTTCGCCTCGACCGAAGACACCGACGCGATCAGTGGCGTCTCGGCGGGGTCCATCAGATCAAGATCGGCCCGCCCGAGCCAAGTTTCGGGCTCGACATGGACCGCACCCAATGCGCGCAGATCCGCAGGCTGATGGCCAAGGGCTGCGTCTTGCAGCAGCTCTGACGCGACGTCCCCCGCGTTTTCAATCAAGATCGCATAGTCATCAGGGGCCGCATCGGCCACACGCAACAGCGCCGCCTTGCCACCACCGCCGGGCATGTTTGAAATCCGCACCGCGGCGCCGCTGATCCGTTCAAGCTCGGGTGCCAGACTGCGGGCATAGATGTCGAAACCGCCACCCGCCGCATTGGGCACCGCAATGGTGATGCGCTGCCCGGCCAGCCGCTGCGCACATTCCAGCGTCAAAGGCTCTTGCGCACAGGCCCCCGACAGACCCGCCACGGCCAGCCCCAGACCAACCCCTGCCCCGATAAATCCGCGCCTCATCCCGGTCTCTCCCCGATGCTCCCACCGGTCGAACCTTTGCATCGCAGGCCCATCGGCGCAATGGCGCACAAAACCGCACCAAAGGTTTCCGGGACTGGCGGGCACGGATCAGGGTGTGGCGCGCAAGGGGCACGGGCTTTGGTCGCCACAAGACGTGGAACACACGCCCGCCCCCCGATCAGAAAATCTCGAACAACCCCGCCGCGCCTTGTCCGCCGCCCACACACATCGAAACCACGCCATAGCGCACGCCGCGGCGCTTCCCCTCCAGCAGCAGATGCCCCGCCATCCGCGCGCCCGACATGCCATAGGGATGCCCGATGGCAATTGCCCCGCCGTTCACGTTCAAGATCTCGTCGGGGATGCCAAGCCTGTCGCGGCAATACAGCAACTGGGCGGCGAAGGCCTCGTTGATTTCCCACAGACCGATGTCTTGCAGCGTCAGCCCCGCGCGGTCCAGCAACCGCGGGATCGCCAGAACCGGACCGATCCCCATTTCCTCGGGGGCGCAGCCCGCCACCGCAAAGCCGCGAAACGCCCCCAGCGGCGTAAGCCCGCGCCGCGCGGCCTCGCCCGCTTCCGTCACCACACAGGCCGAGGCCCCATCGGACAACTGGCTTGCGGCGCCTGCCGTGACGCAATGCGCGCCCCCCAGAACCGGGGCAAGCCCGGCAAGCCCGGCGCGGGTCGTCGTCGGCCGATTGCATTCATCGCGCTCCAGACGGA
>JAQTYE010000023.1 GCA_028749255.1 Paracoccaceae bacterium
TGGATCTTTCTGTTGGGCGGCAAGGGCATTCCGGCCCTGCTGGCCGCGATCGGGATTGATGACGTGCGGCTGATCAACACGCCCTTCGCGGTGCTGGTGGGCATCGTCTACGGCTATCTGCCGCTGATGGTGTTCCCGATCTATGTGGCGCTGGAAAAGCTTGACAAACGCCTGCTGGAGGCCGCCGCCGATCTGGGCACCCCGCCGTGGCGCGCCTTTTTGCAGATCACCTTGCCACTGTCGATGCCGGGCGTTCTGACCGGCTCGATGCTGGTGTTCATCCTGCTGATGGGCGAGTTCCTGATCCCCTCGATCTTGGGCGGCGGCAAGGTGTTCTTCGTCGGCAACGCGCTGGTCGATCTGTTCCTGCAATCGCGCAACTGGGCCTTTGGTTCGGCGGTCGCGGTGGCGCTGGTGGTGATCATGCTGATCGTCGTGGGGATTTACACGCGCGTACTGCGCCGGTTCGGAACCGGGCGCGACGACGTCGGCCTGATGTGAGGATGCCATGAGACTTTATGCTTTCGCCGTCTATCTGTTCCTGTATCTGCCGATTGGCATCATCGCGCTGTTTTCCTTTTCAGCGGGTCGCTCGGCCACCTCGATGCAAGGGTTTTCGCTGGGCTGGTACAGCAAGGCGCTCAACAATCCCTTCGTGACCGAGGCGCTGTGGACCTCGGTGCGGGTGGCGCTGATGTCGGCGCTGCTGGCCGCTGTCTTTGGCACCATGGCCGCGCTGGCACTGACCGGCATGCAGGGTCGGTTGCGCAAATTCTTTGATCTGCTGGTGCAGATCGCGGTGATGATCCCGGGCATCGTGATCGGCATTGCGACGCTGATCGCGCTGGTCACGGTGTTTGACCTGATCAACCCCTGGCTGGAGGCGGCGATGGGCTGGAAGCTCAGCCTTGGCACCGTGTCACTCGTCGGCGCGCATGGGTTGTTCACCATGTCGCTGGTGATCTTGCTGGTGCGCGGGCGCCTTGAAACCTTCGACAAGGCGTTGATCGAGGCCTCCAATGACCTTGGCGCCAATGCTTTCGCCACCTTCTGGCAGGTGACATTGCCGCTGATCGCCCCGGCGATCCTGGCGGGCTTCCTGCTGGCCTTCACCTTCAGCTTTGATGATTTCATCATCGCCTTCTTCGTCGCGGGGTCCGAAACCACGCTGCCGATCTACGTCTTTTCGTCGATCCGCCGCGGCGTGACCCCAGAAATCAACGCGATCGGCACCTTGGTGATGGTCGCTTCGCTTGGCGTTTTGATCCTTGCGCAGCTGTTGCTGCGCCGGGGCGGTCGTCGCGCGCGCAGCTAATTCAAGTCAGGAGAGATCAATGCTCAAGGATCGTATCGCGCTGGTGACGGCGGCGGGTTCAGGGATCGGGCGCGCAGGCGCGGTGGCGATGGCACGCGAAGGCGCCTTTGTCGTGGTCACCGACCTGAATACCGATCTGGCCGCGCAAACGCTGGCCCTCATCGTGGCGGCGGGCGGCAAAGGGGAGGCCCGCACGCTGGACGTGCGCGACGATGCCGCAATCGAGGCCGAAGTGGAGCGCATCCTGCGCGACCACGGCCGTATCGACATTCTGCACAGCCACGCAGGCATTCAAATCCCGGGCAAGTTGGAAGAGGTGTCGGGCGCGCAGATGGATGCGGCCTGGGCGCTGAATGTGCGGGCGCATTTCGTGCTGTCGCGCGCGGTGATTGCGCCGATGCGCGCGCAGGGCGGCGGTTCAGTCATCGTTACCGCTTCGAATTCCGGCTGCCAGTTTGACCGGGGCATGATTTCCTATGCCACGACCAAACATGCGGCCGTGGCGATGGTGAAACAGATGGCCGCCGATTAAGCGGTTGAAAATATCCGTTTCAACGCGCTCTGCCCGGGCTTTGTGGACACGCCCTTCAACGCGGGGTTCGAAACGCAGATGGGCGGGCGCGCGGCGCTGGAAGGCTATGTCGCCCAAACCATCCCAATGGGCCGTTGGGCCAGTGTCGAGGAAATCGCCGATGGCATCGTCTACCTCGCCTCTGACCGCTCCAGCTTTGTAACCGGGCTGGCGCTGGTGATTGATGGCGGCGAAATCCTGTAACCCGGCCCTGCCCCGGACAACCGCCAGAGCGGGCGAACTCAGGCCGCATTCGCACAGACCGCAGCGGTTTTGACAGCTGAAAGAAAAATACTGTTCCACGGGCCGGGGTCCGTGGAACAATGGCGGCTGCGTTCGCTCTGCGGAACGAAACACCATTGCGCGAAAACTGCAAAATAACGGAGCGTTTGCCCCCCTGCAAAGCCGATGTGCGGGAAAGACGGGTTGCACCTTGCGCGCAGATCCTGCCTATCGCGGTGGAAACTTTCTGAAGACGGACCCACCGGACCATGACGCAAACTCAACATCAGGGTGCTTCCATCGCCTTCAAGGCGGTGGGAAAGGCCTTTCAGAAACCCGGCGGGGGCACCGTCTCTGCGCTGGAAAATGTGACGCTGAACGTGGCGCCGGGGGATATTACCGGCATCATCGGCCGTTCTGGTGCCGGAAAATCCACGCTGTTGCGGATGGTCAACGGGTTGGAACGACCGACCTCTGGCCGGGTTCTGGTTGACGGGCGTGATGTCGGCGCCGCGACCGGGGCCGCGCTGCGCGGGATTCGCCGCGAGGTCGGCATGATCTTTCAGCACTTCAATCTGTTGTCCTCGCGCACGGTGGCGGGAAATATCGCCCTGCCGCTGGAGGTGGCAGGCGTGCCCACCGCGCAGATCAAGCCGCGGGTTGCCGATCTGATCGCGCGCGTTGGCCTGTCGGCGCAGGCCGACCGTTATCCGGCGGAATTGTCGGGCGGGCAGAAACAGCGCGTCGGCATCGCCCGCGCTTTGGCGACCGGGCCAAAGGTGCTGCTGTCGGACGAAGCGACCTCGGCGCTGGACCCGGAAACCACGCAGACGGTTCTGGCGCTGCTGAAGGATATCAACCGCGATCTGGGCCTGACCATCGTTCTGATTACCCACGAAATGGCCGTGGTACGCGACATCGCCAGCCATGTCGCGGTGATCGACGGCGGCCAGATTGTCGAGCACGGCAGAACCTATGACATCTTTGCCGCGCCGCAGCACCCGACCACGCGGTCGTTCCTGTCGGGGGTGACCGGCGTCACACTGCCCGCTTTCATCCGGCATCGTCTGAGCGACGCGCCCCCCGCCACGGGCGGAGACGAGGTGATCCGCGTGACCTTCGCGGGCGAGCATGCCACCGATCCGATGCTGGCGCTGCTGACCACGGAACTGGGCATCGCGGTGAATATTCTGGCGGGCGCGGTTGAGGAAATTGGCGCCCAGCCCTTTGGCAATCTGCTGATCTCACTGCCCGCCGCGCGCGGGGCCGAGGCGCGGGCCTATCTGGAACGGCACAACCTTTTGACGGAGGTGCTTGGCTATGTCAGCTAATCTTATCAACCTGCTGATCGAGGCGACCGGGCAGACGCTGTATATGGTGGCGATTGCCACGCTGATCGGCACCGCCCTGGGCCTGCCGCTGGGCGTATTTCTGGCCACCTCGCAGCGCGGCGAATTGCTGTCGGCGCCTTGGGTGAACAAGGTGCTGGGGCTGGTGGTGAACGCCACGCGTTCGATCCCCTTCATCATTCTGGTGGTGGCGATCATCCCGTTTACGCGGCTGCTGGCAGGCACCTCGATTGGCACCACGGCGGCGATCGTGCCGCTGACCATCGCCGCCGTGCCCTTCATCGCGCGGCTGGTGGAAAACGCGATCCGCGAGGTGGATGAAGGCCTGATCGAGGCCGCCCGCGCGATGGGCGCCACCCCCTTGCAGATCATCCGCAAGGTGCTGATCGCCGAGGCATTGCCCGCCATCACGCTGGGCCTGACGCTCGCCGTGGTCAGCCTGATCGGCTATTCCGCCATGGTTGGCGCGGTCGGCGGCGAGGGCTTGGGCGATCTGGGCATTCGCTATGGCTATCAGCGGTTCATGCCCGAGGTCATGGCCGTCGTCGTCGTCATCCTCATTGTTCTTGTCCAGCTTGTGCAATCCGTCGGCGAACGGATTGCCGCGCGCGTGGACAAGCGCGCGCCCAAGGGCCGCGGGCAATAAGCCCGATCTGACTTAACGCACTGCGAAGGAGTATTCATTATGCTGCGTCTGACCACCCTGACCTCTGTTCTCGCGCTGATGGCCGCGACCGCCATGGCCGAAGAGATCAAAGTCGGCGTCTCGCCCGGCGAGCATGCCGAAATCATGGAAGAAGTGGCCAAAGTGGCCGCGCCGATGGGGCTTGAGATCGACGTGGTGGAGTTTTCCGACTACGTGATCCCGAACACCGCGCTGGCCGATGGCGACATTCAGGCGAATTCCTTCCAGCACGTGCCTTATCTGGACAATCAGATGAAGGATCGCGGGTTCGAGCTGTCGGTCGTGGGCACCACGATCACCACGCCGATGGGGATCTATTCGGACAAGATCAAGGATATCACCACGCTGGCCGATGGCGCGAAAGTGGCGATCCCGAACGATCCGACCAATGGCGGGCGCGCGCTGCTGCTGCTGCAAGACCTGGGGTTTGTGAAACTGGCCGACGGCACCGGGCTGGTCCCGAGCCCGCTGGATGTGGTCGAAAACCCCAAGGGGCTCAAGTTTCTGGAACTGGACGCCGCGCAACTGCCGCGCACGCTGGCAGATGCCGATATTGCGATCATCAACACCAACTATGCGATTGCGGCGGGTCTGAGCCCGAAGACCGATTCCATCGCGATGGAAAAGGCCGACAGCCCCTATGTGAATGTTATCGTCGTGCGCAAAGGCGACGAGGACCAGCCCTGGGTGAAAACCCTTGTGCAGGCCTATCACTCTGACGCGGTGAAGAAATTCATCGAAAACAGCTATCAGGGCGCGGTCATCACCTCTTGGTAAGCGGCCCTTGGTCAGCGTCGCCCCCAGCGACGCGGCCGATCTGATCGGCGCCCCCGTTTGACACCTCAGGTCACAAACGGGGGGCCACATTCCACCTTGTGCCGCCTAGTCCAGGGCGACCGGCCCCAGATCGGCATAAACATCGCCCGGGCCTGGGTTTCCTGCCGCCGAGGCGCCGCCGAAGTGATGCATGATCCCCCAGACGGCATTCAGCGCGGTCTGCACCGCGCCCTCGACCCAGGCCGGCGTCCAGCTGATGCCATCGCCCGCCAGGAAGATACCGCGTTGCGCGGCGGGCAGATCGTCTTGCACGAAATGGCCATACATGCGGTGATTATAGCGGTAATGCCCCGGCAGCGCGCCTTTGAACGCGCCAAGGAAATTCTCATCCGCTTCCCAGCTGACACAGATCGGATTGCCGCGAATATGGCTGGCGATATCGACATTGGGATAGGTCTGGCCCAACGCCGACAGCGCCAGTTCAACGCGCTTTTCCGCGCCATGCGGCAGCACCTTCAGCGCATCCGTCATCCAGCTGTAGGACAGGCAGATCACGGCGGGCTTGTCGGGGCCGTTGTCGAAGAAATAGGTTCCACGCGTGATCCGGTCGGTCAGCGTCATCGACAACAGCGGTCGGCCGGTTTCCGGGTCGATATCGTTCCAGAACGGACGGTCCACCATGACAAAGGTCTTGGCCGCCTGCATGTAGCGCGTGCGGTCCAGCGCCATCCACAGCGGCTGGGCAAACAGCGCCTCGTCGGTCTCGATCGCGGTCGTCAGCAGGTGGCTTTGGCAGGTCACCAGCACCGCGTCGTACAGATCCGTCCGCCCCCAACAATCGGTCACCGCAATCGCCCCCGACGGGTCGCGGGCGATCTTGACCGCGCGGGCGCGGGTGGCACCGCCGTTCAAACCGGCCAGCGTCGTGCCCTCGGGCCAATGCGCACAAGGCGCCTCTTGCCGCCACAGGCGGTGCAAGACCTGCTCGACCCCGCCCTTGATATAGCGTTGGTTGTCGTCCAGCCCGCACAGGTTGACGCGCAGGATTTCCAGCATCGAATTGGGGAAATCGCTGTCCCAGCCGCCGGTGCCGAAGCCGACCTGACCAAAGACCTCGCGGTGGCGGAAGGACAGCGCGCCAAACGCCTCGGATGACGTGATGAAATCATAAAAGGTCCGCTCGTCCCAGGCGGCCACCAGCGGATCCCAGATTTCTTTCACCCGCTTGGCATCGCGCGCCTTCATCGCATCTTGCAGATCGGCAAAGCGCGCCCCTTCCTGCAGCGCGGCGTCATAGGCCTGCGCCACCTCGCGGTAGAGATCGGGCAGATCGGCGAGGGTGCGCGCGAACAGCGTCTCGCCCTCCAGATCAATAACGGTAGAGCCCGCAGCCTCGGTCAGCGGGTTCGGGAACGGTGCGCTGTCACAGCCGACAAGATCGACATAGTGATAGAAAGCCTTTGACGAAACGGGAAAGCGCATCCCGCCCAGTTCGGCGATGACATCTTCGGTGCTTTCGAAAATTTCCGACCGCAGGCGGCCCCCGAATTTGCCCGATTCATACAGGATCGGGCGCAGGCCCAGTTTCATCAACTCATGTCCGGCGGTCACGCCCGCCGCCCCCGCGCCGATGATGGCGACGCTTTCGCCATGGCGGTTTGCCGGGATCGCGCCAAGACCCGCCGGGTGGGTCAGCCACTGGTCATAGGCAAAGGGAAAGTCGGGGCCAAAGGCGGAAAGTTCGGTCATTCGGGCTGCCTGCTGGAAAAAATCTGATATGCGGACCTAAGTTGAGGCCGGCACCGCGGTGCCGGTCGACTCACTCAGACGGGGACTTCAAATCGTGAAACTCGCGCTTTCGCAAGCCAATCCAACAAACGGGGATGAAGGTGCGGCCTTTGCCCATATCCAGAACAGTCTGGATGCGGCGGCCCGCGCTGGCGCGCAGATGCTGGTCGTGCCGGAACTTTTTCTGCCCGGCTACAACTGTCCCGATCTGCATGCCGCCCGCGCCGAAGACCTGCAAGGCGCGCTGATGACACGGCTGCGCCGGATGGTGGCGGCGGCCGGGTGCGGGCTGACCCTTGGCTGGGCCGAACGCGACGGGGACGCGGTTTTCAACGCCGCCACCGCGATCACGCCAGACGGTCGGATCGCGGCGCACTATCGCAAGATCCAGCTGTATGGCGCGATGGAGCGAAACAGTTTTCAACCCGGCACGGCCCCCCCGCCAGTGTTCGATCTGGGCGGGCGGCGGTTTGGTCTGCTGATCTGTTATGATATCGAATTTCCCGGCCACGCCGCCGATCTGGCCCGACGCGGCGCCGAGATTGTTCTGGTGCCCACCGCAAATCCGGTGGGGTTCGAACATGTGCAAAACGTGCTGGTGCCCGCCCGCGCGTTCGAGAACCGGCTGGTGGTGGCCTATGCCAATTACTGCGGAACCGAACGCGGGCTGGCCTTTGGTGGCCAGTCGCGGATCGTGGGGCCGGATGCGGCCGCACTGGCCGGGGCCGGGGCGCAGCCCGCACTGCTGATCACCGAATTGCCCACGCTGTCCGATTATCCGGCGGGGCTATTGTCAACGCAGGACAGGGATTATTGCCCGCTCCCTGCGTCCCCGGGGGCCTAGGCATCCAGCGCTGTGCGCAATGTTGCCGACATCTCGGTGGCGACTTCGCGCAGGGTTGCAACGAATTTGTCGGCCTGCACCGCGCGGATGCTGTGGGCGGGCCGCCAAAGCGACAGAAGATAGGGGACAGAGACGCTCAGCCGTCGAAACACAACATTGCGCCCGCTCTGGCTGGCCGCCGTCAGCGGATTGATCACCGACACGCCCACCCCCGCGGCCACCATTGCGCAAACACTGGCGGCGGTTGTCGTTTCGGCGGCGTAGTTGCGGGTCACGCCCGCCGCCAGAAACACCTCGTCCAGTTTGTGGCGATAGGGATCGTTCTGGCCGAAATAGATGAAGGGCTGGCCGTCGAAATCCGCAGGGGTTAGCGCCGTCCGGCTGGCCAGCGGATGCCCCGGCGGCAGCACGCAGACCATGTCGCCGGCGTGGATCGTTTCGGTCGTGGCGCCCTCGCGCTCGAACTGGTTCTCTGTCACGCTCAGATCGAAGACCTGGGTCGTCATTTCATGGCGCAATGAGGGTTCCTCATGCGAGTGAATCGAGAACAGCATGGCGGGTCGGGCATTCAAAAACCGCTGGATCACCCGGGGAATGATCGATTCCGCATGGGCCGGAATACTCGCAATGCGGAAATTTGCGGCATTATGGGTGCGGATGGCCGACGCCGCGCGACTAATTTCGTCCAGCCCGATGAACGAGCGGCGCACCGCCTCGTGCAGCAGAACGGCCTGATTGGTCGGCGTCAGGCGCTTGCCGAACCGCAAAAACAACTCGAACCCGATGCGCCGCTCCATGTCGCGGATTTCCCTGCTTATCGTGGGCTGCGAGGTGCCCAGAACGACTGCGGCGGCGGTCATGCTCTTGTGAATCATGATCGCGTTGAACAGATCAATCTGGCGCTGGCTGAGTTTCATTCCCGTTCCATTCCGACGAAAAAGGCCCTTCTGAACCGCCTTATGATATCAAAAATGAATAAGAACAGTGCATGAATTATTTCGCACACATAAAACCATCTGAAATGGTCATTTTGTCACAGCAATCACACAGTTGTATTCATGTCCGAAGCGACCACCCTTCCCTCTCCGGCCCGTGCCGCTGCCCCTTTGCAAAAAACCGGGCGCGGCTGGCTTGAGCGCATCAACAATACGCTTTGCGCCGAGGGCATCGCGCTGACAGAAATCGCCGCCGCCGTGGGAACGCCGTTCTACTGCTATTCGGCCCGTGCCTTGCGCCAGAACTTTGCGGATCTGTCGGCGGCGGTCGCCCCCTTGGGCGTGTCGATCTGCTTTGCGGTCAAGGCCAACAGCAATCTTAGCGTGCTGACCGAATTCGCCCGTCTTGGCTGCGGCATGGACATCGTTTCGGGCGGCGAGATGGAGCGGGCGCTGGCCGCCGGTGTCCCGCCCGCGCGGATCATCTTTTCCGGCGTGGGCAAGACCCGCGATGAAATCCGGCGCGCGCTGACGGCTGGCCTGCATCAGATCAACATCGAATCCGTCGCCGAGCTCGAGTCGGTGGCCGAGGTCGCGCGCAGCCTGGGTCTGCGGGCGCCCATTGCACTGCGGGTGAACCCCGACGTCGACGCGGGCACGCATGCCAAGATCACCACCGCCCGCAAAGACAGCAAATTCGGCATCGCCATTGACGAAATTCCCGCCCTTTATGCCCGCGCCAGCGCGATGCCTGAACTGATGGTCACCGGACTTGCGGTTCACATCGGCTCGCAGATCCGAGATCTGGCGCCGTTTCGCAAGGCGTGGTCCGCGCTGGCCGATCTGGTGCGCACATTGCGCGCAGCGGACCTGCAGGTCGCACGGCTGGATCTGGGCGGTGGGTTGGGGGTCGGCACGGATACCGAGGCAGGCCCCGATCTTGCCGAATACGCCCGGATCATCGCCGAGACGGTCGGCGATCTGGGCTGCGCCCTGAACATCGAACCCGGCCGCTGGCTGGCAGCGCGCGCGGGCATTCTGGTGTCCGAAGTGATTTACCTGAAGGATGCGTCAGGGGCGCATTTTGCCGTTGTGGATGCCGCGATGAATGATCTGATGCGGCCCGCGCTGTATGATGCGCGCCATCCCGTGCTGCCGGTCCATGCCCCCCGTGGTGGTGCGGCGCCCGTGTGGCGCATTGTGGGCCCGATCTGCGAAAGTTCGGATGACTTCGGCGCTTATCCCGATCTGGGACCGCTGCACGCGGGCGATCTGCTGGCCTTCGACAATGCCGGGGCCTATGGCGCCACGATGTCCTCGACCTACAATTCGCGTCCGCTTGTGCCCGAGGTGATGGTGGATGCTGGCCGTTTCCGGGTGGTGCGCAAACGCGCTGGAACAGATGTGTTTCTGGATCTGGAATCCCCGGCCGAATGGTGCAATCCCCGCGCTGCAAGGTAGCCGCACCGCGAGACACGATCCACGCAGGCCATGCGACAGGTCTGCGTCGGCAGCAAAGCAAAGTCGCATCCGCAGACGCGCCCGCCGGGGGGCCGCTGCACAGATGGCCCGGCGATCACCAACGAGGGAAACATGAAGAACAAAGTCAAACTTCTGCTTGCGTCCGGGCTTGCCAGCCTTGTGCTTTTGTCGCCAGCCCTGGCAGATCAGATGCTGCGCATCTCGTATAGCGAAGATCCGAAGACCGCCGATGTCCAGATGACAACGGACTTCTACACGCTGCCGCTGAACGTCTTTGATCGCCTGATCGAAGCCGAGACCACCGGCCCCGGAACCTCGGCACTGGTGCCGGGTCTGGCGGAAAGCTGGGAGATTTCGCAAGACGGTCTGGTCTATACCTTCCACCTGCGTCAGGGCGTGCAATTCCATGACGGCGCCGAGCTGACGGCCGATGATGTCGCCTATACGTTCGACCGGATGCTAAACCCCGCGACCAAGGCGCTTGGCACCGATATCCTTGACTTCGTTGCTGGCGCGCAAGAGCGGCTGGATGGCGCCGCCGACACGGTGACCGGGCTGAAAGTGCTCGACAAATATACCATTCAGATCACCCTGTCGCAGCCCTACGCGGCGTTTTTGGCGCTGATGGCCAGCCCGCAGGCCTCGATCTATAACCGCGCCTTCACCGAAGCGGCGGGCGATCAGTTCGGCCTGACGCCCGAAACCACCAACGGCACCGGCCCATTCATTCTGCAAAGCTATGAGCTGAACGACAGCCAAATGCTGGTGGCCAACAAGAACTACTTCCGCGGCGCGCCGAAACTGGACCGGATCCTGATCCGCGTGGTGTCGGATTCCGAGACCCTGCGCCTGCTGTTTGAAACCGACGAGATCGACGTTTTCGATATGGATTACGCCACCTCGCAGACGCCGTATTTCTACGGCAACGACCAGTGGAAAGACCAGATCCGGACCGGCCCGCGCGTCGGCATGTACTATTACCACATCAACCAGGCGATCAAACCGTTCGACGATGTGCGCGTGCGCAAGGCCTTCCAGATGGCCATCAACCGCGAACAGATCCTGGAGAAGAACTTCTACGGCAAAGGCCAGCTTGAAAACGGCGTGATGCCGCGCGGTCTGACCTGCTACGAACCGGCGACGCCGATCGAATACAACCCGGTCAAGGCCAAGGAACTGCTGGCCGAGGCGGGCTATCCCGATGGCGTCGAAATCACGCTGGCGCAGGTCAGCAGCTGGTCGTCGAAATGGTCGGACATGAACCAGATCATCCAGGCACAGGCCGCAGATGCCGGGTTCAAGGTCAAGATCAACACGATGGACGAGGCCGCCTATTTCGCCCAGCGCAAAGCCGGTGCGATTGACGCCTACACCCAGTCGTGGTCGGCGGATTTCAACGACCCGGACAACTTCTTCTACACTTTCTTCTCGGACTCGGGCACCAAAGTGCGCGCCTTCAACAACGAAGACCCCGAGGCGTTTGCGGCGATCGACAAGGCCCGCAGCATGACCGACCCCGAGGCCCGTTGTGCCCTGTATCGTGATCTGGGCGAACGGATCGTACAGACGGATGCGGCCTGGGTTCCGCTGTTCAGCCTGGACCACAGCTATGTGGTGCAGCCGCGCGTCAAGAACTTCGTCGTTCCGTGGAACGGCTGGAGCGACATGAACTATTACAAAATGGAAATCGCGGAATAATCCGCGCAGGCGGCGGGCCTGTCCCGCCGCCGTTTTCGCCTGACCTGAAGCCACGCCCCCGGGGGCATCCCCCGCCCCCGAGGTCGCCGCAACAAGAGCACCCCACCCCATGCTGATGTTCGCTATTCGACGGATTCTCGTCTCGATTCCGGTTCTGATCGGGATCACGGCAATCTTGTTTGTCATGCTGAACGTGATCCCCGGCGATCCCGTCGCCCTGCTGATGAAGGAACACGCCAGCCCCGAGGTGATCGCCCGCGTCACCGCCCAGATGCATTTGGACGATCCGCTGTGGACCCGGTATTTTCGGTTCCTTAGCGGCGCCCTGCAAGGCGATCTGGGCACCTCGATCAAACTCAATCGCAGCGTGACCGACCTGATCCTGAAGGCGTTTCCGAATACGCTTTATCTGGCGGCCTGCGCGGCGGTGGTGTCCTGGGTCATTGGCATTCCCGCAGGCATCCTGTCGGCGGTGCGTCGCGATTCCTTTGCCGACCGCTTCTTCATGGGGTTTTCGCTGCTGGGCGTGTCGATGCCGATCTTCTGGTCGGCGCTGCTGATGCAGTATGTCTTTGCGCTGAAGCTGAAACTGCTGCCGGTTTCGGGGTTCTACGGCTTTGAATATGTCATCATGCCCGCCATCGTTCTGGGCTGGAGTTCGGCCGGCGTGATCGCACGGCTGACCCGGTCGAGCCTGCTGGAAGTGATGCGCCATGACTATATCCGCACCGCGCGGGCCAAGGGGCTGCGCGAAGTCCGCGTGATCTCGCGCCATGCGCTGAAAAACGCGTTGATCCCGGTGGTAACGATCATGGCGATCCAGATCGCCAGCCTGTTGTCGGGCGCGGTCATCACCGAGGCGATCTTTGGGATTCCCGGCGTGGGTCGCATTTCGATCAACGCCATTCAGGCGCGCGACATGCCGCTGCTGCAAGGCTCGGTGCTGTTTGCCACCGTTCTGGTCATCCTTGGCAATCTGGTCGCCGATATCCTCTATTCCATTCTTGATCCCCGCATTCGGTCCCAGATGAGAAAGGGTGCACAATGAGCGTTTCCCCTGCCATGACCACCGAAACACCCGACGTGATCGAAGAGCCGAGCCTGCTGCGCGACACCGCGCGCGCCTTCGCCCGCAATCGTATGGCGCTGGTTGGGCTGTGCTTCGTGCTGATTCTTGTCTGCGTGGCGGTCTTTGCGCCGCTTGTCAGCCCGCATGATCCCTATCGCGTGGCGCTGGACGAACAGTTGCTGCCCGCCTCGACCACCTATTGGCTGGGCACCGACAATTTCGGCCGCGATGTGCTGACCCGCATTCTGTATGGCGCGCGCATCTCGTTGGTGGTGGGCATCGTGCCCAGCCTGATTTCGCTGCTGATCGGCACCTTCATGGGGGTGCTGAGCGGCTATATCGGCGGCAAGGTGGATTTCGTCATCATGCGGCTGGCTGACATGATGATTGCCTTCCCCTCGCTGCTGCTGGCGATGGTGGTGATGTATACGCTGGGCGCCAACCTGTTCAACATCTTCATCGCGTTGGCACTGGTCGGTTGGGCCGGTGTTGCGCGGGTCGTGCGCTCGCAGACCTTGGCGTTGAAGGAAAAGGAATTCATCGAGGCCGCCCGCGCCAATGGCACCTCGCGCGCGACGATCATGTTTCGCCACATCTTCCCCAATGTGGTGCCGACGCTGATCGTGCTGTTCTCGCTGTCGATCCCGGATGCGATCATGTGGGAATCCAGCCTCAGCTTTCTGGGTGTTGGCGTGCAGCCCCCCGAGGCCAGCTGGGGCCTGCTGATTTCGCGCGGGAAGGAATATCTGTTTCAGGCGCCCTTGGTGGCGATTGCACCGGGGGTGGCAATTTTGCTGACGGTGCTGGCGTTCAACTTTGTCGGCGACGGGCTGCGCGATGCGCTTGACCCCTCCATGAAGGATTGACACGGCGATGACGAACAAGATCGAGACAGCAAAGACCGATACTGTGCTGAGCGTGCGCGACCTGCGCACCGAATTTCGCGGCGATCGTGGCCCTGTTCGGGTGCTGGATGATATTTCCTTCGATGTCGGACGTGGCAAGATCGTCGGTCTCGTGGGGGAATCCGGGTCCGGCAAAAGCATGACGGCACTGTCGCTGATGGGGCTGGTGCCCAAACCGCAGGGCCATGTCTCGGCCACGCGGATGGATCTGGACGGCACTGATCTGGCGAAGCTGAGCCCTGACGGGTTGCGCCGGATCCGCGGGCGCGACATTTCGATGGTGTTTCAGGAGCCGATGACCTCGCTCAACCCGGTGCGCAAGGTCTGGGAACAGGTCGGCGAACCGCTGGCAATTCATCAGGGGCTGAAACGGCGTGACATTCGCGCGCGCGTGCTGGAAATGTTCGAGATGGTCGGCATCCCCGACCCCAAAGCGCGGCTGGATGCCTATCCGCACCAGTTGTCGGGGGGGCTGCGGCAGCGCGCAATGATCGCGATGGGCCTGATCTGCGAACCCAAGTTGCTGATCGCAGATGAACCCACAACCGCGCTGGATGTCACCACGCAAGCCCAGATCCTGCGGCTGATGCAGGATCTGCGCGACCGGGTCGGCACCTCGATCATCCTGATCACCCATGACCTCGGGATCATCGCCGAGATGTGTGACGAGGTGAATGTGATGTATGCCGGCCAGATCATCGAGCAGGCGAATGTGTTCGACCTGTTCGAACGCCCATCGCACCCCTATACGCGCGGGCTTCTGGCCTCGATCCCGAAGGCCACCGAGCAGCGCAGCAGTCACCGCATGCCCAGCATCCCAGGCATGGTGCCCAATCTGGCCAAGCTGCCCCCGGGCTGCCGGTTCAGTCCGCGCTGTGGCGATGCAATGCCGATCTGTCTGCAAAAAGAACCGGGGCTGGCCGATCTGGGCCGCGGCCACAACGCGCGGTGCTGGCTGCATCTGCCCCATGACGCAACCACGCAGCGAGAGGCATCATGAACGAGATCGTCATTTCCGCCCGCAACCTGAACAAGCATTATCACGTCGGTGGCGGGCTGGGCCGTTCGGGTCAGGTCGTGCGCGCGGTCGATGGGGTGTCGCTCGACATCTATGAACGCGAGACCTTCGCGCTGGTGGGCGAGTCGGGCTGCGGCAAGACCACGCTGGGGCGGATCATGTTGCGCCTGCAAGAACCGACCTCGGGCGAGGTGGTCTATCGCGGGCAAGACCTGACCACACTGAACGACAACAAGATGCGCGGCCTGCGCAAGAACCTGCAGATCGTGTTTCAGGACCCCTATGCCTCGCTTAACCCGCGGATGCGGATCGAACAGATCCTGGCCGAACCGCTGCGCACCCATGGCTATGGCACCACCGCCGAAATCCGCGAACGCTGCGCCACCCTGCTGGAGATGGTGGGCCTGCGCCGCCAGTATCTGCGCAGCTATCCGCATCAGTTCTCGGGTGGGCAGCGCCAACGCATCGGCATTGCCCGTGCCCTGGCCAACAACCCCGATTTCGCGGTTTGCGACGAGGCTGTCCCGGCGCTGGATGTCTCGATTCAGGCGCAGGTGCTGAACCTGCTGCGCGACCTGCAAGATCAGCTGAACCTGACCTATTTCTTCATCACCCATGATCTGAGCGTCGTGCGCCAGTTCGCCGACCGGGTGGGGGTGATGTTCCTGGGCCGTCTGGTTGAGGTCGGCACCACCGAAGAGATTTTCGCAGCCCCCCTGCACCCCTATACGATGTTCCTGATTTCGGCCGTGCCGCGCGCCGACCCGCATCAGCGCGAACGCGAACGCCCGATTCTGACCGGGGAAATCCCCAGCCCAATGGACATGCCCAGCGGCTGCCGGTTCCACACCCGCTGCCCCTTCGCACAAAAGATTTGCCGGGTCGAAGACCCCGCCTTGCAATACTGTGGCACCCGTGCCGTGGCCTGCCACTTCCCGCTGGAAAGCTGAAGGAGACTATCTTGGACCTGATCGTGACGCAGGGGCCATCCGGCCATCTGGCCAGCTATGGCGACAACACCTGGACCTGTGCGGTCGGGCGCAGCGGCATTGCACCGAAGATCGGCGAAGGGGACGGGGTCAGCCCGATCGGCTGCTGGCCGATCCGCCGGGTATTTTACCGCGCTGACCGCCTGCCCGGCCCGCCCACCACCGCATTCCCCTGCGTGGTGATCGCACCGCAGGACGGTTGGTGTGACGCGCCCGATCACCCCGAGTATAATCGTCTGGTCCGCCTGCCCTTCGCCGCCAGCCACGAAGAGATGTGGCGCGAGGATGCGCTGTATGACATCGTTGTCGTGTTGGGGCAAAACGATGACCCGGTCGTGCCGGGTGCAGGCAGCGCGATCTTTCTGCACATCGCGCGGCCCGAGTACTCCCCCACCGCGGGATGCGCCGCCCTGTCGCGCGACGATCTGCTGGCGTTTCTGGCCCTTGCCGAGCCGGACACCCGGTTGTGTTTTCAACCCTGAGAGAATGCGATGACCTGTGTTGATCTTGCGGCGCTGGACCACGCGCTGAACCTGCTGCCAAACAGCTATCGCGGGCCTGCGGGCGTGGCGGGCGTGGTCAAGGACGGGCAGGTGATCGCCCGCCGCGCCTGGGGCTATGGCGACATGTATCGGCACCTGCCGATGACGGCGCAAACCCGGCTGCCGATCTGCTCGATCTCGAAACACATGACCTGCGCGCTGCTGCTGGATCTGTTTGGCAGTCCCGATGCGCTGGACCCGCTGTTGCCCGATCTGCTGCCGCAGTTTCAGGGGCCGCTGCCCACGGTCGCGCATCTGTGCCACAACCAGTCCGGCCTGCGCGATTACTGGGCGCTGACCGTTCTGCACGGCGCCGAGCCGGAGGGGCTGTTTTCGCAAGAGGACGGGCTGCGCCTGCTGGGGCAGATGAAGACCGGGCATTTCCCGCCCGGCGCGCTCTATTCCTATTGCAACGGCAACTTCCGGTTGTTGGCAGAGCTGATCCGCCGCGCCTCGGGTCAGGACTTCGGGGCGTTGTTGCAAAGCCGGATTTTCGCACCTGCCGGAATGCAGACGGCCGTTCTCGCCCCCGACACCCGCACCCCGCTGGATGGCGTCGTGGGCTATGAAGGCAACGACGAGGTTGGTTTTCTACCTGCGCGCAGCGGGATCTATTGGTTTGGCGATGCGGGCGTGTCTGCCTCGCTGGATGACATGCTGGCGTGGGAATGCCATATCGACGCCACCCGCACGGCACCCGACAGCCTGTACACCCGCTTGAGCGCCCCGGTAACGTTCGCCGATGGCACGCCCGCCGCCTATGGCTATGGTCTGCGCCGCGATGTTCTGGCGGGCTATGAGGTCACCGGCCACGGCGGGGGCTTGCGCGGGTTTACCTCATTCCGGCTGCATGTCGCCTCGGAACGGCTGTCGGTTGTGGTGATGTTCAACCACGAAGCCAGCGCGATGCGCGCGGCGTGGTCGCTGATGGAGGCCGCGTTGGGGTGTCAGATCGGCCCCGCCCCCACACCGGCCAGCGGTTGGGATGGGTTGTGGCTGGACGAAGCCCGTTCGCTGCTTGTCAAAACGCAAGATACGCCCGCCGGGGTGCGGCTGGGCTATGCCCCCTCGCCCAGCATGCTGTGCCCTGCGTCTGATGGCACCGCACGGGGGCTTGGCCTTGCACTGCGCCGCGAACAGGATCGGCTGATCATGGAACGCAGTGCGGAAAACCTGCATGTCGCGGCCCGCCGGGTCACGCCGCTTGACTGGGCCGATGGCGCCGAGATCGCGGGGCAGTATCAGTCTGATGACATCGGTGCATCGCTGCGCATTCTGACCCGCGACGGGGCGAGCTATGTCGTCTTTCACGGCCTGCTCGGCACGGGCCCGATGGAACGGATGTACCCGGTAGCACAGGATCTGTGGATCATCACGACACGGCGCTCGATGGATGCGGCCGCGCCGGGCGACTGGACCGTTCGTGTGGCGCGGGACGTCAGCGGCGGGGTCGCCGGGCTGACACTGGGCTGCTGGCTGGCGCGTGAAATCCGATACCGCCCCGGGGCCTAAGGCCTCTACCGCACTGAATAGCCGCTAGTTTCCCAGTGGCGTTGCCGCTTTGGTTTCTGCTGCCATGCTGGATTCACGAGATGAATCCCCCTCTTGGATTTGTGCAGCAAAGCCGTGAGCACTCTCCATCCAGCCCGGAAAGCCGCCGCAGAACGCTTATGTCGAGCGTTACAGCAGGACGGTCCGGCATGAATGGCGGGACCTCTACATCTTTGAAACCATCGAGGACGCACAGCAGATCGCAACCGACCGGCTATGGACTTAGCACAACGAGCGCCCCGACATGGGCATCGGCGGCATGACACCCGCACAGAAACTGAAGATGGCTGCGTGAAGTCAACTCCTGCGCCCCGTTAAAACGGGGAGGATTACCCAACAGCCCGTCTTCGCCCCGACTCGCCCCTTGGTTGCTGTGATCGACCGCTATTTCAGCCGCCCCAAGGCCCCCAAAAACTCAACAAAGCTTCCGCCCTCTTGTGCAGCGCATCATTATTACGCATCAAAGATTGACAGAGGCCAGGCAGGTTTGCGACCTTCTGCAAGGGTGGATTGCGCGCAGATGTGGCTATGCGCCGGATTTTCAGATTAGACAATTAGGGCGATCATGACGGCTCCTCTCGCGACTTCAGAGACACAAGCAGGCTGCACATCCTGCAAGTCGCGCGAAAACGGTCTGTGCGGACGGCTGTCAGATCAGGTGCGCGAACGGGTTGCGGCACGCGCCCAGATCGTCAGCTATCCGGCGGATCGACGCATCTGTGGGGGGGACGACGACAGCTCGGAGGTGGTCATCCTGCGCAGCGGCTATGTCAGGACACAACACCATACCCTGTCCGGGCGGCGCCAGATCATGGCGATCACGCGTCCGGGCCAAACCGCCGGCTGGGAAAACGAAGAACGCAACGAACACGAAATCGAGGCGGTCACCGCGGTGTCGGTGTGTCGGCTTGAACGGCTGGAATTCGAGCACTTGCTCAGTCGGGAGCCGGGGCTGTGCCGCGCACTGTGCAAGCAGATGGTCACCCGTCTGGACGAGGCCCGGCGGCTGACCTGGGTTCTGGGGGCACTTGAATCAAATCAGCGGCTGCGTGCGTTCCTGCTGCTGTCGCGCAACTGGATGGACTGGGCCCCGCAGCCCGATGGCACCGGGGTCCTGACGATGGTCTTGCCCCGACGTGACATCGCCGATCTGCTGGCAACAACCCCCGAAACGATCAGTCGCCTGCTGCGCCAGTTGCACAGGCAGGGGCTGATCGAAATCCTCAGCCCCCGTCAGTTCCGGCTTTGCGACATTCCTGGCCTCGCCGATGGGCTGGATCTGATCATTCCTGTCTGACCTTGCCGCGGCGCAGCTCAGATCCGCTCCCGCAACAGGGCGTTGCCCGCAACTTCTGTCAGCTTCGCCAGATCAAGCACGTCGATATCGTAGGGCGTGTTGATCCGTATGATCTTGTCATCTTCGAGCTGATGAAATGATCGGCTGAGCGTTTCCGGCGATGTGCCAAGGTAATGGGCAATATCCTGGCGCTTGATCTGGATATGCAGGTTGAGCGGCTGCCCGTCGGCAACGGTCGGCTTGCCGCACACTCCGTTGAACTTGTGACGGCTGAGAATCAGCAGAAGTGACGCGAGGCGCTGCACCACCTTTGCACCGCCAAGTGCGATGACCCATTCCCGCGCCGCATCAAGTTCGTCCAGAAGGTTTCTCAGAAACAGCTGCTCGGCCTCGATCGAGCGGGCGATCAGCTGTTCGAACGGCGCCCGATTGCAGGTCAGCACCTGAGTATCTGTCAGTGCCTCGATCCGATAGCCCGAAGCGCCATTGAACGCCCGCCCGAACATGTCATAGGGCGTCAGCAGGCCAATGATGTGACGGCGGTCATCGGAAAGCTTCTTGACCATCACAAGGATGCCGTCGAGCACATATCCGATGCGCTCTGCCTCCTGCCCGTCCTCGATCACCACGGCACCGGCACTCAGGGTGCGGTGTTCCCACAGCCCCGCCATCTCTAGACGCAGATCGGGAGGCAACGCATCAAGCAGTCCCTGCAATTTGCCATTGGCCAGCTTACCGAACGGTAACGCCCTGGGGGCGCCCGGTTGATGTTGCGTCATATGATCTTCCCATTCACAGCCCCACCTGCGACGGACATGACAGCCCGACGGCGCAGACAGAGCGCTTCCCCTTTTGAGACTAACCAAACTGATACAAATACAGAAGCAGACACAAATTCTGCCCAGCCCGTCTTATGAAAACCCAGACACAACCTGGTTTCCCGAAACGGAAACGCGGCACCGTAGCACCGCAGCACAACAAATATTTTCGCTGATTTCAAATGATTGATGGAAATCAATGAAACCCATTCGATAGTTGATATTCTGAACGAAAGTAGAGGAGGTTTCCATGAAAAATGTACTTTTGATCGTTGCGATGGGGCTTGCCGTGGCTGGGTGTGATCTGATGACGCAACCGACAGAGGGCGCCGTGCAGGCGACCGACGCCGTCGTTGCGCCGGCCGATGCCACGAGCGAAACTCATGTCAATGAGCGCGATCAAGATCAGGATCAGTCGCACGATCAAGCCTCGCGCTGACATCTGAAGGTTTCACCCCCGGGCTCGGCATGATCGTCGCCGGGCCCGGGGTAATTTTATGCTGTGGGGCTGGATTGATCTTGTCGGGACGCGTCTGAGTGGCATTGCGTGCGGGAAAGCACAGCTGGCAGGTCATGCCTGTTCGGCAGACACGTCCGCGCATCGCGTTGCGCGCGATGTATCAGGTGGTGTGTGCCATATTGGCCTGTGCGCTTTCCACCACCGCGATCCAGGCACAGGATTTGTCGGTGCCGGATGATGCAGGCCGACAGTTGGTTCGCCTTGCGGCAGATCAGGACTGGGCCAAAGCCGAGGCGCTGGCGCGTAAAATCCTGGCAATCCGCCCCGGCGACGTTTCAGCGCTGGTTGTTTTGGCCCGCGCGCGTCGTGCGGCGGGGGATGCGGCAGGTGCACGAGAGGCTGCCTTGCGAGCCGATGCCAATGCACGGACCGATGAAGAGCACTATGTGGCCGCAATCGAGATCGCGGCCGCAAGCTACGATCTGGGAAAACCGATGATCGCGCAGTTGTGGCTGCGTCGCGCAACACAGATGGCCCCGTCGGACGCGCTGCGCACGCGCACCCTGCGCAACCTGCAAGCCGTCGCAGCCGCGACACCATGGAGCCTTGAAGGGCAGTTCAGCGTCGCCCCCTCGTCGAACGTGAACCATGGCAGCCTGGCCGACACCATCGACATCGGGGGATTGCCCTTCACGCTCAACCCCGACGCGAAAGCTCTCGCCGGGGTCGAAATCAACCTTGGCCTGCGCGCCCGCTATCGGTTCCGCGGCCTGATGGACCTGCCAGCCGAGGCCAGCTTTGCCGCCTTCACGCAGCAAATCGCGCTATCCGCCTCGGCCCAGAACAAGGCACCCGATGCGGCGGGCAGCGATTATGCCTATGACATCGTGGAATTCGCGTTGGGTCAGGCACTGACGGATGCGTCGGCGCCAGTGCGCTACCGCGTTGACGGTGCGCTCGGCAAGGCGTGGTATGGCGGCGCGGAATTGAGCCAATACGCCCGGGCGGCGGCGCATGCGCAATGGGGCGATGCACGACGCGCAGTGAACACCGTGACGCTGCAAGCCGAGCGGCAGGCGCGCCAGGATGACCCCCACCGCTCTGCAACGATCCTCAATCTGGGGTTGCGCCGCGACTGGCGGCTTGCCTCGGGGGATGCGCTGGCCATGGCGCTGCGGGCGCAGCATACGCAATCAAACTCTGTCGAAATCGACAATGACGCGCTGATCGGCAGTCTTTCCTATGATTTTGGCACGGTTCTGGGCGGTCGGCTCAGCCTTGGCAGCGCACTGGAAATCGAGCACCGCAGGTATGATGCCTCGGTCTACAGCAACGATACGCGCCGCGATTGGCGACATCGCCTTGCAGTGACGGTGGGCTTTCCGAAAAGCGGCTATTACGGGTTTACACCCCAAGTGCAGCTCCAGATCGAGAAGGTGGATTCCACCGTCGATTTCTATGACCAGTCCGATGCGACGCTGCTTTTCGGCCTGAAATCAGTGTTTTGACCCTGCCTTGGCGGGCAGCGCACAATGTCAAGACAGAACGTCCGTTAACAAATTCATATTTTCGCATGCCTCGTTGACGGGCATCAATGCGAATCAATCCGCATCACAAGATGGTGACCCTTAGGGGGAGAATCTTGATGTCGGAATGGCCATACACTCCTGCGCGACAGGACGTGCAGTGGTGGGCTTGAGGCGAAGTCTAGGGAGATATGCGCCAGCTTCGTTTCAGAAAATGGATTCTCGATGCGCAAAAGTTCTTTGAAGGGGACATGACATGGCAAAAAAAGTTGATCCGAGCGCGGTCCAGGACTGGGACGAGCCGCTGAATACGGACCCCGTATTCCGGTCTTCCCATGTGTTCAGCACGGCCGACATTACGGTCACGTTCGACGGCATGACTGTCGGCAACGCGGAAGACCCGCAATCGATCTTTGACACGATCGACGACCCCAATGATGACAGCGACACCAAGATCACGAAGGACGGCGTGACGCTTTATCCGATCGACAGCGAATTTGGCTATTATGTCTCGGATTTCGAAAACGCCGCACAAAAGGAACTCGACGGTGACTATGCCGAAGGCTGGGCGGGCGACCTGAAGGATGCCGAAGGCAATCAGCTGGGTCTGGTGATTTCGGATTCGCCGACCGATACGTTCAAGACGCCCGCGGTTCTGGGCACCTGGCTTGCGGGTCTGGGCGGCAACACCGTCAAAGCCTCGACCGAGCATTATGTCGTGATGCAGAACATCCTGTCGGACCAAAAATATCCCGGCGATGAAAACGCGCTCTATCCGCTCGACGATGAGCTGTATGTGATCGGCGGCGAGAATGACGGGCGTCTGGTGTCGGATGTCATCGCCGAACTTCGCGGCCTGGCCGACAATGCCGGCGACCTCAACGGCGACGGCGTCATCGACATCAAGGATGTGCTGCAGCCGAACGAAACCGAAATCGACTCGAACATCGCGGCCAGCTCCGATTATTCGGTGACGCTGAAAGACGATGGCAAACTGCTTTATCGTTGGGGCAACACGATCAAGAAACCCAATGACGTGCGGCTTGAGGCGACGCTCGACCTGCCCGACGAGTGGAGCGAATACAACCCCTACACCTCGCTGCGCACCCTCTATCATGTGACCGAGGCGGAACTGGTGGTTCATCACACGATCACCAACAACCCCAACGATCAGGTGCGCCCCGAGGACTTCGAGAACGAAGCCGCGATCGGCACGCTGCCCACCTACGAGATCATCACCGATTACAACCTCGACGGGCAGGGTGTGCGCGAGGTCTGGGTGACCACCGACGCCTACTATTCCGGCGACGGCACCCTGTATCCGGCGGGCACGATCCTGCGCGACGATCTGCTGGCGCAGCAATGGGCCGACAGCGGGCTGGCGGCAATCGGGGCCACCGACGGCGCCGAAGGCTTCACCAATGCCTGGTATACCACCATGGATCGCGAACCCTTCGAACCGGTGCTGAACGAGGACGGCACGGAATACGAAGGCAGCGGCCCGCGCTGGCGCCTGCAACCCGATAAATACGGCCAGGATCTGCCCTCGGTCGTCATTCCCACCGACCCGAGCGACCCGCCGCCTCCCACCCATGGTGAAGAGAAATACGAGGTTGGCGCGGAAACGCAGACCGTGCTGAACCTGCTGGACTGGGGCACGCCGGCCAAGCCGCTGTCGATCAGCGCGGGCTGGCAGGACAAGCCCGGCGAGGTCTCGGTCAACGGGATGAACTACACCGACGACTTCGATGTGGCGGTTTACATCAAGGGCGACATCAAGCCCGCGACCATCTACAGCGCCGAACTGGTGATGAGCTATGAAGAGGTCACCCCCTATGCTGCGGGGTCCACGATTGTCGGGACCGCCGGTGACGACTTCCTGGTCGGGATCGGGTCCAACATCTTCACCGGCGGCGAGGGCGGCGACTTGTTCGTGCTCAGCTACGGCTCGTCGATCGAGGGCGTGGCGCTGACGGCAAGCACGATCAACGACTTCACCGTTGGCGAAGATGCGCTGGGTCTGATTGATCTGGGCGTCGATGATACCAACTTCGACGCCAAGGTGTCGCAGGCGGTCGTGGACGGAAATCTTGAGGTCTCGCTCGACGGAACGCTCATCGCGACGCTGATCGGTGTCGATCAATTGCTCGAGATGGAAGAAGACTTCCTGATGGCCAACCCCGGGCCGGGCACCGCCCCGGGCAGCGAGGAGCCCAACGAAATCATCGGGACGAGCGCGGCAGATCGCCTTGTCGGCACCATGGATGACGACCTCATCAGCGGCCTTGCGGGCAACGACACCCTTTATGGGCTGTCGGGCGCGGATACGCTGGACGGTGGTGCGGGTCTTGACCTGCTTTATGGCGGTATGGGCGAAGACGCCTTCGTCTTTGCCGAAGGAACCGGTCTGGATATCGTCTATGATTTCGAGGACGGCACGGACATGATCCAGCTTTCGGGGATGACTTTCGAAGAGGTTACGATCAGCAGCTTCAGCACTCTGGGCACCCAGATCGCGTTTGGTGCGGACCGTATGATCCTGCTTGATGTGGACAGCACCTCGATCACCGAAGCGGACTTCCTGCCCGACAACACCCTGAGCCTGGCCTGAGCCGAACCCGCTAAAGACTTTCAAGGATGGATATTATGAAAACAAAGACCAAGTATATCGCGCTGGCTGCAACGGTTTCGCTTCTGGCGGGGTGTGGTGGTGGCAGTGGGGACGATACCCCCACCGCGCCGACCTACGACGACATGCTGGCGGCGGCGACCGCAGATGCCGCCGGGATCGTTGATCTGGACACCGGCGCGGTGATCGCAACCAAGCGGCAGATCCTGCCCACGACCGGCTCGGCCACCTATACCGGTTATGTGGGGGGCGATGTCGCTGGCGACACCCTCATTGGCGAGCTGTCTCTGACGGCCGACTTTACCGGAAGCGGCTCGGTTTCGGGGTCGGCGACCAATTTCCAGCACGAGGTGGACGGCGCCTATACCGGCACGCTGACCATGCCGGCGACCAGCATCGTGGCCAATGCGGGCGATCAGGAATTCGCCGGCACGCTCAGCGGAACCCTGGCCAATGGCGGGACGGATTACGCGACCGACGTTGCCCTGACGGGGAACTTCGTGGGCGGCACCGACGGCACGGTTGTGGTGCCGACTGCCGTTGCAGGCAGCGCGATCGGCCTCGTTGGCACCGACCTGCTGTCTGGCGCGTTCATCGCGACGCAATAAGATCTGCGCGACACATCATGACAAAGGCCCGGCAGGAAACCTGCCGGGCCTTTTGCGTATCTTCGGGATGTTCCGGTGCTTTATTCGCCCCGGAACGCCCGGTTGAAATAGACCGTCAACGGATGCGTCAGATATGACAGCGGCGTGCGCGACTCGGTCATCAAGAAGGCCTCGACCGGCATGCCGGGCAGCAATTTCACATCCGGCAGCGCGTCAAAGGCATCGGGCGCGGGGGCCACGACCACCTCGTAATAGGATTCGCGCGTCGCCTCGTCGGTTTGCACGTCGGGCGACACGCGCACCACCTCGGCGGGGATGGCCGGGGTCGTGCGGCGGTTGAACGTCGAAAATTGCAGCGAAACGGCCTGCCCCACATAGACCTGGTCGATATTTGTCGGGTCGACGCGCACCGCGACATAAAGCGGCTGATCGCTGGGCACGAGGAACATCATCGGCTCGGCGGGTTGCACCACCGATTTCAGCGCGAATATGCGCGACCCGAACACCACACCGTCGACCGGCGCGCGCACATCCAGACGCAGCAGTTGCTCGCTCAGGCTGTTTTCCCGCTCGATCAGTGAAATCTGCGTATATTGCAGGTCGCGCAGCTGGGTGATGGCATCCTCGCGCTGTTCCTCGGTCAGTCGCAGGATCTCGATCTCGATGGCCGAAATCTTCACCCGCGCCTCTGCGATGGACGCGTTCAACTGGCCAATCTCGCCCGTAAGCCGCGCATGTTCGCGTTGAACCTGCAGCACGCGCGATGCCTCCATCAGATGCCGGTCGAGCAGGCTTTGTTTATCCTCCAGCTCCTGAGAGATCAGCTCAAGTTGGCGGTGCAGCGAGGCGAGCTGCGCCTCTACCCCCTCGACCTGCTTGTTGATCTGTTGTTGTTGTTCACGCAACTGGCTGGTCTTTTGCGCCAGCGACGCGCGCCGTGCCTCGAACAGCGCCTGCTGCCCGGCCAGTTGCTCGTCGATCTGTTTGGGATCGAGATGGGCATAGACAGGCCGCTCGGAAAAATCGAGCGTATCACGACCGTCGCGTTCAGCTTCGAGCCGGGCCTTGCGGGCCGCGATTTCCATCAGCTGGCTTTGCACGATCGACAGTTCCGATTTCAGGAACGTATCGTCGAAGCGCACCAGAATATCACCCGCATGCACCCGGTCACCGTTCCGGGCAAGGATCTCGCCGACGACCCCACCATCAGGATGCTGGATGACCTGCCGTTCGCTTTCCACCTTCACCGTGCCCCGCGCGACCACGGCCCCGGAAATATTGGTGGCGACGCTCCACACCCCGATGCCACCCAACAGAAGGGCAATGGCAGCAAAACCGATGGCCAGCAAAAGCCGTGCGTTGACGGGTTTGTTCGCTTGGGTCATTGGTCGGCCCTCCCCGCCACGACGCGGTTCACGTCCTGCGCATTCTTGATCATGGATCGGATGACATCGTCGCGCGGCCCCTTCGCGGTGATCTGACCACTGTCGAGCACGATCAACCGCGTGCAGGCCTTGATCGCATTCGGGCGATGCGTCATCAGAACAACCGCCTTGCCCTCTTGCGTCATCGCGCTGACCACCGTGCCGAGCGCCTCGGAGCCTTCGGCATCAAGCGCCGAATTCGGCTCGTCCAGGATCAGCAGAACCGGATCGTTATAGAGGGCGCGCGCCAATCCCAGACGCTGACGCTGCCCGCCCGACAGGATGGCATCATCGGCCGTGATCCGGGTGTCATAGCCCGCCGGCAGTTTCAGGATGATCTCGTGAATGCTGGCCTTGCGCGCGGCAGCGACGACCCGCTCGGGATCTGGCGTTTCCGCCATCTGGGCGATGTTTTCGGCAATCGTCCCATCGAAGGTTCTGACAACCTGCGGCAGATAGCCGATAAACTTCCCCCGCCGTTCGGGGCTGTATTGATCGAGCGTGGCACCGGCCAGCCGAACCTCGCCCGCGGTCGGGTTCACCAGACCGACCAGCGCCCGCGCCAGGGTCGTCTTGCCCGATCCGCTTTTTCCGATCACGCCGATCGCCTCGCCCGGCGCGACCTCGAAGCTGATGTTGTAAAGGATCGGGCGTTCACCGCGCCGGATCGCAAGCGAAAGCCCCCGCACCGACAGCTCTGCCTTCGGCGCGGGCAATTCGGTCGGGATCCGGGCCGCAGGCACATCGTCCAGAAAAGCCGACAGCGACTGCCAGCCCGATCGCGCCCGATGCAGAACGCTCCACTGGCCGAGCACCTGTTCAACCGGCGCAAGCGCGCGCCCCAAAAGGACCGAACCCGCGATGATCGCCCCTGCCGTCATCTCGTGGCGCAAGACCAGCCAGGCCCCGACGGCCAGAACCGCCGACTGTAGCAGCATCCGAAATCCCTTGGAAAAGGCGCCGAAAACGCCCGTCCAATCGGCGGCGGCCAATCCCTTGCCCTGTCCTTCGCGTTGCAGGCGGTTCCAGCGCGCCCGCATGATCGGCGCCATGCCCTGTGCCCAAAGATACTCCGCGCCCTCTTCGACTTGGCGGGCCAGCTGCGTCCCCGCGAAGGACACGCGCTGCGCCTCGGTCAACCGGCGTTTGGTCAGCACATGGTTGGCCAGCGACATCGCAACCAGCACCGCGCCCCCCGCCAGCGCCAACCACCCGAGAAGCGGGTGAAAGACAAAGATCGCTGCAGCAAAAACCGGCGTCCAGGGGATGTCCATCAGCGACAGCAGGACCGGGGCCCCGAAGACCGCTTTCACGGATTCCAGATCTTGCAGCGCACTCGCCCCCCGCGACGTCTTGCGCAGGGCAGCGCGTTCGATCATGGCGTCGAAAACACGGTCGCTCAGACTTTCCTGAATACGTGCACCGACACGAGCCATCACCCGACCGCGCACGAACTCAAGCAAAGTGTAGAAAAAATACAAAAACGCGACCAGGGCGAACAAGGCGACAAGCGTCTCTTCCGAACGTGATCCGATCACACGATCATAGACCTGCAGCATGAACAGCGGCCCGGTCAGCAGCAGCAGGTTGGTGAAGAAACTGAACAGAAATGCAGACCCGATCAAGCCCCGCACCCCGGTCAGGCTTCGTTTCATTTCCGCCTTGGACAACTCTGCCTTCATCGAGATTCCCTCTTTTGCCGTCATGCGGATGTGCGGTCGTCAAACGTGGGCAAACTGACGTTGTCACACAATCAGACGCGCTGCAGCACTGGCCCCATTCAACCAAGGGTTTTAGCCCCTCACTCCAAAGTTTCATAGCGAAAACAACGCGGCGCCTTGGGGAATGGGGAGGGGCGACCGGCAATTCCGGGCCCGGAGGACGATGAACCGCGCCGGGGTTTGCCAGCAACGGTCCCGGCTACATATTTGCCATTGCGCAAGACATGACAGAGGCCGCCAAGGCCGAAGGTCTGCCCGCTGAGTTGGCCGACACATTTGTCCGGCAGACGCCGCTCAGGGCGGCAGAACTCCTGCATTCCGATCCTCGCTCTGCGCTCGAACTCAAGCAGACGGTCACCCGCGCCCGCGGCTGCCGACCCCGTGCTTGCCAGTCTCGAGAATGCCCCGCATCCTGCCCTCATCGAACTGGCGCGGTAATCCCCCCATTTTTGCGGGGGCTTGGTCGTAGACTTTACGCGGCCATCTTCAGTTTCTGGGCGGGTGTCATGCCGCCATTGCCCATGTTGGGGCGCTCGTTGTTGTAGGACCAGAGCCACT
>JAQTYE010000024.1:0-22183 GCA_028749255.1 Paracoccaceae bacterium
CCCATGCGGCCCCGGCGGCCAGCGCCATGGCACCCGCCAGTGCCGTCATCTTGAGTTTGTTCAACATGTCACTCCTCCTTTTCATGTTTTGTCAATCGTTCGGGAATTCGCAGCCGCGCTCGCGCAGGGCCTTGTCGACCCAGCTGCGGTCGTTGGTGCCCTCGGCGATCGCCTTCATCTGGCGTTCTTCGGTGGCGTGCTTGGCCGCGGTTTTCTGCAGGATCTCTTCGGCCTGATCGAGCGGCACCGACAGCACGCCGTCAGAATCGCCGATCACGATGTCGCCGGGCTCGATCACCATGCCGTTCAGGCTGATCGCCACGTTGATCTCACCCGGGCCGTCCTTGTAGGGGCCACGATGCGTGATCCCGGCCGCGAAGGTCGGCAGATTCACCTGACGGAACGCATCGACGTCACGGATTGCGCCATTCAGCACAAAGCCCACGACGCCGCGCTTGATCGCATAGGCCAACATCAGCTCGCCCATCAGCGCGTTGGTCAGATCGCCGCCTGCATCGCAAACGATGACATCGCCCGGCTTGGCCATGTCGATCGCCTTATGCAGCATCAAATTGTCCCCCGGACGCGCGCGCACCGTCAGCGCGACGCCCGCCATGCTGCCCGACGTGTGCATCGGGCGCAGGCTCGGACCGGCGGCGGTCACGCGGTTCATCGTGTCCGAGACGTTGGCGACCGGCAGCTTGGCGAAAGCCTCGACCAGTTCCTTGGACGCCACGCGGGCGCGGTTGCAGATGCGAAATCCGATGGGCATGTCATTCCCCTGCCTTGAGATTGGTTTTTCCTGCCCCGGCGAGCAGGGCACGGTTTGCGATACGCTCGGGGGCCACGGCCTCGCCGGCGATTACCTGGATGATGCCGCGCACAGCCTCGACGCCGACGCGTGCGCCCGCCTCGCGGGTCACGCCGCCAATATGCGGCGTCAGGACGATGGCGGGCTCGGCGAAGAACGGATGATCGGCGGCAGGCGGCTCGACCGCGAAGGTATCGAGCCCGGCCCCGGCAAGCTGACCCGAACGGATCGCCGCCACCAGCGCCGCTTCATCAATCAGGCCACCGCGCGCGGTATTCACGACATAGGCGCCCTTGGGCATCCGCGCGATTGCCTCGGCGTTGACGACCCCGCGGGTTTCATTGGTCAGCGGGCAATGCAGGCTGAGCACGTCGGACTGCGCGAACAGATCCTCAAGCCGCTCGCAGCGCGTCGCGCCAAGCGCCTCGAAGACCTCGGGTTTGGCATAGGGATCGTAGCCGTAAATCTCGAGCCCGAGGCCCTTGGCCATCCGTCCCGTCGCCTGCGCGATTGCCCCCATCCCGAGAAGGCCCAAGCGCGCTCCGGCAAGCTCGCGCCCCAGAAAGCCCGGTTTTTCCCAACGCCCCGCGCGTAGCCCGGCGTCGAGCGGCAGGACCCGCTTGACCGTCGCGAGCAGGAGCGCGATAGCGTGCTCGGCCACGGAAACGGCATTGGCTCCGGTCGCCATCAGCACCGGAATGCCCCGCGCCGCGGCAGCCGCAAGGTCGATGTTGTCGACACCCACGCCATGTTTCGAAATGACACGCAGCTGTGGCGCTGCATCCATCACCGAGGCATCGATCCGGCCCATGCGCGATAAGATAGCCTCGGCGCCGCTTTGCTTCATCAGATCGGCGATCACCGCAGCATCCGCATACGCGGGGGTGTGAACGGTTTCGAAGCCATAGTCTTGCGCCAGCTTAACAGCGCTCGGGTCGAGATCCGGCCCGGTCACCAGTATCTTCTTACTCATGCGTACCTCTCCAGGCCCTCCGCAAAGGGAAGGGGTCAGTCAGTCGTGGTGTGATGTTCGATCGCGCGGCCCTCCAACCAGCGCGGATCAACTCCTCCAACCTCTGGCTATAGGAAAGAACAGCTTCACAAAAGCGCGTAAATCTGATTTTCATATTAAGCAAATCTGGATTTAAGAATGGACACTCGGCAACTTCGTTCCCTCATCGCCATCGCGACGCATGGCACCTTCGCTCGTGCGGCCGAGGCCGTGCACCTGACGCCATCGGCCGTCAGCCAACAGATCCAAGCGCTCGAGCACGAGCTCGGGGTATTGCTATTCGAGCGCAGTTCACGACCACCCAAGCTAACGCCGCAGGGATTGCAAGCGATTGACATGGCAAGAGAAATCCTTCGCCTGTCGGATGACACGAAGTCGAGCCTGCGCGGTGACAGAATCTCCGGGACGCTGATGCTTGGTTCAGTGCGATCAAGTGCGCTGGACTTGCTGCCCGCGGCCATCGTGCAGATGCGCAGCCGCTATCCGAACCTCAAAACCAACCTTCGCATCTCGCTGTCATCAACACTCATTGCCGATGTCGCCTCCGGCCATCTTGATGCGGCTATCGTTGCGGAGCACGTCAGCATTCCACCCGCACTTCGCTGGAGCCCGTTTCTGCGCGAACCCTTGTGGCTCATTGCACCTGCAGACACCAAGGTGACGGACCCCAAGACATTGTTGGCAGCTCTGCCCTTTATCCGCTTTCGGAGTTCGGTTCCCCTTGCCAACCTGATCGACACTGAGATCTCGCGCCAGGGCATCACCACCAACGATATCGCCGAGATAGATACCATCGGATCAATCGTGACGTGTGTCCGCCATGGAATGGGAATTTCGGTTGTGCCGCACGTCGCGTTGCATGAACTGAAGGAAGAGGCGCTGGTGCGGCTTCCCTTCGGTGAACCGCAGGTGGTCCGTCAGATTGGTATCGTTGAACGGACCGTTTCACCGCGAGGTGAGATTATCGAACGTTTGCACGAGGTGTTGGCCCAGGTCTGTGGAGAACATGGGGTGCTGCGCTAGGTTCCAAGCACGCCGACAGCCCAATCTACGCAAGCTGTGACAGCGTATTTATGCGGCGGTCGAGGCCCGTGCCCGCCGCGACATGGCCGCCGATCATCGCCGTGCGCGCCAGTGACGCGCCCTTGAACGGAACCAGTGTGAACTCGGAATTGGCCGACTTTTGCTCCGCCGTTGACAGGATGATCTTGCGCGCCGCGTCAATCTGTTGGGGGGTCGCATCGTCCACCTTGTTGAGCACGATGACACCGGCGAATTCCATCTGTTCGGTGAGCAGGTTCACAAGGCTGCGGTCGTCCTGATCGCCGAGGGTCTCGCCGCAGTCGGCGAGGAAATCGTGGCTGGCGAAATCCTTGAGCAGATTGACCGCATCCACCACTATCACCATCGTATCGAACCGCGCGACATCCGACAGGCTCTCACCCTTTTCGTCGCGGGAATCGAAGGTCGCGGCCACCGGAAGGGGCTCTGCGATACCGGTGCTTTCGATCAGCAGGTAGTCGAACCGTTCCTCGGAGGCCAACCGCCGCACCTCGGTCAGCAGGTCGTCGCGCAGCGTGCAGCAGATGCAGCCGTTGGTCATCTCGACCAGCTTTTCCTCGGATCGGCTGAGCTCTGCCCCCTCGCGGATCAGGTCGGCGTCGATGTTCACCTCGGACATGTCGTTGACGATCACCGCAACCCGGCGGCCATCACGGTTGTTTCGGACGTGGTTCAGAAGCGTGGTCTTTCCAGCCCCCAGAAAGCCGGAAAGGACAATGACGGGCAGGCGGGGGTCGGTCTGGTTAAGGGGCATGGCCCACCCAATTATGTTATACTATAACATATACACTTAGAGCGAATCGGAAGGAACCGCAATGTCGTTTGGCGAATGTGTCCGGTCGGAATGCGGCTTGACCATGCCTGCCGGCAACGGCATCTTCGCGTATGATGGTTCCCGGCCAAACCACGCGCGGCCGGGTGAAAAGGGAATACGGTGTGGTGTAGGCATTAGCCGCCAATTCCGTGACTGCCCCCGCAACTGTAAGCGGCGAGCGACCCCCGATGCCACTGGCCCCTTGCGGGCTGGGAAGGCGGGGCAAGCCCAGACCCGCGAGTCAGGAGACCTGCCATCGAAGTCAGTAACCACTGGGCGGGGTGCCCCGGAAGGAGTATTTGATGGACGGTAGACCGCGGCGGCCTGTGGGCACGCCAGCATATTCCGTGGCGCAATCTGCGCCGCATCAGATTTTGGTATGCAAGGCCTGCAAGCACAAAGGGTCTACCTGTGAACCGGGGTATGCCCTGCTGACGAAACTACGCGCGGCGATTGCTGCGGCGGGCCTTGGCGAGGAGTTCGAGGTGTCCGGCACGGCCTGCCTTGCGGGCTGTGTTTCTGATCACGGTGGGCCTTGTGTGGTCGGCTGGCGGGCCAATGCCAAGGCAACTTGGCTCTTTGGCGACATTGATCCGGCCCAGCCCATTGATGATCTTGTCGAATTCTCGCGCCTCTACGCGGCGCTTGACGACGGCTGGATGGCTGGTCGCGATTGCCCCCCGCGCCTGTGTGACAACACGCTGGCGAGAATACCAGCGGCCCTGATTGTCATCCGCGAAGGGGCGATCCAGTGACCGCCGCAAAGCCCGCCGTGGAGTTGACTGGTGTCTGCTGGGGGCCGAAAGAACGGCCTGATATCCTGTCCGACATCAGCTTTGCAGTGCCGCAGGGGCAGATCATGGCTATCTGCGGTGCTAATGGCGCGGGCAAGTCTTCGCTGCTCCGCCTCATCTACCGCCATCAGTCCCCGCGGAAAGGCACCGTGCGTTTGATGGGCCGCGATATCTGGGCGATGGGCGCGCCCGAGGCCGCGCGCAACCTTGCCGCCGTGCTGCAGGAACAGCCCACGGATTTCGCCCTTACCGCCCGGCAGATCGTGGCACTGGGTCGTTTGCCGCATCGCAGGGGGTGGGGCCCGGCCCTTTCCACTGCCAGGTCCGAAGATGCCGCGATCATCGAGGCTGCGATCTTGCGGATGGACCTGCAGGGCACGGCCGACCGGGCCTTTGGCACGCTGTCGGGGGGGGAGCGTCAGCGGGTGATGGTGGCCCGTGCGCTGGCGCAACAACCGCGCGTGATCGTGCTGGATGAACCCACCAACCATCTGGATATCCGCCATCAGCTTGAGCTGCTGGCGCTGCTGAAGGGTCTTGGCTTGACCGTCGTCGCCACGCTGCATGACCTGACCCTTGCCGCCGAGTTTTCGGAACGCGTGCTGATCCTGCGCAATGGCCGCGTCCTCGCCGACGGTCCGCCCGATCAGGCGCTGTCCGAAGCCACCCTTGCCGATGCGTTTCACGTCAAGGCGCGCATTGACCGAACCGGGCCAAGCCCGCGCTTTTCCTTCCATCTCTGACCCAAAGGACCCAACATGATCCGTCTCTCGCTGCTTGCGCTACTGCTGTCCGCAACGACTGCCCTTGCTTATCCCGTCACCGTGAAAAGCTGCGACCGCGAGGTGACGTTCGACGCCGCGCCCACCCGCGCCATCTCGAACGATGTGAACCTGACCGAGATGATGCTTGTCCTGGGTCTGCGTGACACTATGGTCGGCTATACTGGCATTTCCGGCTGGAAGACGCTGGACGAAGAAATGCGCGCAGGGGTCGCCGAACTGCCGGAACTGTCGGCCAAATACCCCACCAAGGAAGTTCTGGCGGGGGCGGAGCCTGACTTCTTCTTCGCAGGTTGGAACTATGGCATGAGGGTCGGAGGCGAGGTCACGCCCGAGACGCTGGAACCTTTGGGCATCCAGACCTATGAGTTGACCGAGAGCTGCATCCATATCGGCCCTAAGGCCAAGTCCACCATGGATGACATGTATGCCGATATCCTGAACCTCGGCCGCATCTTCGGGGTCGAGGCCAAGGCCGAAGACCTGGTTGCTGGCTGGAAAGCCCGTCTGGCCGAGGTGACGGCGGGCGTCGATCGCGCCACCCCGCTGCGCGTGTTCGTCTATGACAGCGGCGAGGAGGCACCCTTCACCGCCGGGGCCTACGCGATGCCCACCGCGCTGATCGAGGCGGCAGGCGGCACCAACATCATGAATGATCTGGAGAAGAGCTGGGCCGAAATCAGCTGGGAACCGGTGGTGGAACGCAACCCCGAGGTCGTGGTGATCGTTAACTACGGCGATGTGACTGCGGAGCAGAAGATCGCCTTTATGAAGGACAACACCGCTTTCGCCAATATCGACGCGGTCAAGAACGATCGTTTCGTCGTGCTGGAATATGTCGAGGCGACCCCGGGCCCGCGCAACATCAAGGCGGTGGAAAAGCTGGTCGCAGGCTTCTGGGGGCAATAGACAATGGTTGACGCCACCGCACTTCCGTCACTGGCCCGCAAGATCGGGACGGGCACCGGCATCGCCCTTTTGGCGACGGCAGTGCTGCTTGTCTCGATCGTCGTGGCGGTGTCGGTGGGGGCGGTGGCAATTCCTTTGGGCACGGTCTGGGGCGTGGCGCTGGACCGCATTTTGCCAGGCATCGTGACCCCGGACTGGAGCGCGGGCCGCGCCAACATCGTCTGGGAAATCCGGTTTCCCCGCGTGGTGCTGGCGGGGCTTGTCGGGGGGGGGCTGGGGCTGGTGGGGACAGCGCTGCAATCGGTCACGCGCAACCCGCTGGCCGACCCGCATCTCCTCGGCATCTCCTCGGGCGGGGCCTTTGGTGCGATTGCGGCGCTGTTGCACACCGGGCTGTTCCTTGGGCTCCTGACCGTGCCGTTGATGGCCTTTGGCGGCGCGCTGGTGGCGACAGTTCTGGTGCTGGGCGTGGCGCAATTGGCAGGGGCCAGCAGTGCCGACCGGTTGGTGCTGGCGGGGGTCGCCGTCAGCTTTGTCATCATGGCCTGCGCCAATATCCTGATCTTTCTGGGCGATCCGCGTGCCACGCATACAGTGGTGTTCTGGATGCTGGGCGGGCTTGGCCTCGCGCAATGGAACCACCTTGTCTGGCCGCTGGCCGTGTTGGTTCCCTGTGGCCTCTGGCTCTGGGCGCAAGGACCTCGGCTGAACGCCATGAGCCTTGGCGACGAGACAGCCGCCAGTTTAGGTATCGAGGTCGGTCGCTTTCGCCTGACCGTATTTGTCGCGTCTGCCCTGATCACCGGGGTCATGGTGGCCGTTTCCGGCCTGATCGGCTTTGTCGGCTTGATGATGCCGCATCTGGTACGGCTGGTTGTGGGCGGCGACAATGCCCGTGTCCTGCCCGGATCGGCATTCGCAGGGGCGGTGTTCCTGATCTGGGCCGACGCCGCCGCTCGTGTGGTGATGGCCCCGGAAGACATGCCGATCGGTGTCGTCACCGGCTTGATCGGTGGGGTGTTCTTCATCTGGATAATGGCGAAGCGGCAGTGAAAGGCTGGTTTGAAGCAAATTGCCGTTGCCGCCTAATCTAAGCTGACTGTCCGCTCTGGGTCGAGCACGTCGATCAGGTCTTCATCGGCGCAAGGGGCGGATTTTGTTGAAAAAGTCGGCCTGAGAACGCGTTTTGGGCTGCCTTTAACGTCGAGTGTCGCCGTTGGCTCGGGCAATCGCCCGTCGCACCGCCTTGTGGCGTCTATCTGGTTGCTCAAGTCATGCTGTGGCCTCCGAGTTGGCGGTCTGAGGCCGTAGCTTCGCGAGTTTTCTGAGGTTCTGGGCTATGGCGGCGAGGAGGAATTCGTCCTTGGCGCCGTTGGGCCCTCGCAGGCGTAGCCGCGTCAGGCCGAGAATGCGCTTCAGATGTGCGAAGAGCATCTCCACCTTCTTCCGCTTGTCTCGGGATACCGTGTAAGCCTTGGTCTTGTGGCATTCGCGGGCAAACTCGCGTGCGTCCTCGTGGGGTTCACGGGTGAGGTATCGGGCCTCCGCTTTCGGGCAGCAGATTTCCTTGGATGGACAGGTCTGACAGGTCGCCTTCTCACGGCCCAATCAGCCGTTCTTCAGGATGTTGCAGGCCTCACGCCCTCTGACAGCAGGTTCTCGGCGACATCCATCGCCTCTTTGCGAGTCACTGCAATCCTCAACGGAAAACCCCAGAATTTAGAAAAGACCGCGCCGAAAGTCTTGAAGGCCAGACGCTTGGCGGCGCTCGGCTCAATTACGATCATCGCCCGCACCAGCGTCCGCAATTCGGCCTTGTGCTTCTTCATCCACAGCGCAGTGCGCTTCCTTTCTTCCTGGCTGTGGTCGTGGTCTTCGTCTTCGGTCGGAGCATTATCGCTCAAGATCACAAACGGTACGCCGCGCTTAAAGCACGCCTCGAGTGCCGCGAAATCCTCGTCGTGGTCGTGATCGGGCGCTTCGTCATAGCTCATCCAGACAAGCGGAAAATTCGTGATATCCAAGGGCATGTGTCATCTCCTAGCGAGAATAGATGGTTTTAGCTCGAGCGAATGTGCCGCTACGTAAAGATAAGCGCGACCACGCCCGGCAGCGTGACAGCCAGCAGTTCCAGGCCCACAAGATGGCCGCCATCGCGCAGGCCATCGAAGACGCCAGAGAGCGTGCCCATGATGAACAGCAGACCGCCGAGGACGAGCATCGCCCAGTCGGTCGCGCACCTTGCGGCAAGCGCCAGCAAGGGCGGGACGACCCAGGCGCCATAGAAAATGGACACGCCCCACAAGGAGGCGGGATCGAACGCCATGGCCTCCATCGTCCCGCCGCTGCCGACATAGGTGTTCAGATAGGAAAAGCTCTGGATCGTGACAAAGAGTGCGGCACCAACTGCAGGGATGAGCCATGCGAGCGCGAGCTTAACCGGGGCATTGTCGATCACGTGAAAACTCCTGTGCCTATGTGTCGGGCAGGTCAGCTCTGCCCCTCCAGTTACGGAGCACGATCACAAGATCCGCCAGCCGCCTCTGCCTCACAGCAATACGCCGGCCGGCACGTGGCGTCATTGCGTAACCCTGCCACTATATGTTTCAATCCGGCCTAATCTGATAACACCGAGGTCTGAGATGCATCTGGACGTCCGTCGCGACTGGCTCGCCTATGTCGACGAGATCCCGCGTGCGCTGGTGGCAGCCAACGCGGTCGCCACTCTTGACGCCCTGGAGCAATCGCCCCGGCACCATCATAGAAAGGCGCAACTGCTTTTCACGGTGCGTGGCGTCGTCAATTGTGAGGTCGACGGCGCAGTCTGGATCGTACCGCCGCAATGCGCCGTGTGGATTCCCGGCGGGCTGCCACATTCCGTTTTCGGCTCGGGCGAGGTGGAGTGTCTCTCACTCTTCATTGATCCTCCCGAATCCGCGAACCTGCCGAAAGACTGCTGCACGATCACGGTGTCGCGTTTTTTCCGTGAGTTGCTGATGCGGGCAAACGCTCTGCCGGACCTCTATGACGTCTACGGTCCGGATGGCCGGATCGTGTCTGTCCTCTTTGATGAGCTGGCTGTGGCACCGGTCGAGGACCTCTGCCTCCCCATCCCCGGCGATCCGCGCCTGAAGAAGCTCACCGACCTGTTGGTCGCGGCGCCTGCGGATCATGCGAGCGTCTCGGAGTGGGCCTCCCGCGTCGCGCTCAGCGAGCGCAGCCTGAGCCGTCTGTTAGCAGAGGAGGTGGGCATGAGTTTCGGCCGTTGGCGCCGACAGTTGCATATCGTGCTTGCCTTGCGGCGGCTGAGCGCTGGTCAGTCGGTTCAGGCCGTCGCCATCGATCTCGGCTATGAAAGCGCCAGCAGTTTCGTGACCATGTTTCGAAAGATGGTCGGCAAACCTCTAAGCCGCTATCTGCTCGAGCGGAACCGTTTACGATAGGGAAGAGCGATAGCAGCTACCGAGTGTCGTCCACAATCGCCGCTTAGCGAATGCTCCGGCGGGGCGTTCGCCCCGACACGCGACGTGTTCACGTTCAAAACCTCTTTGTCACCCCATGCAGGTCTCAGTGCTCGCCTTCGCAAGCCTGATGATCGGCCAGGGCGTGCAGCACCCGGCAGGGTTGCCCATCGGACTGACCGTCGCAGGTCTTCACGACGCGCACCAATTCAGCCTCCAGCCGCCGCAACCGCGCGATCCGGTCCCGGATTTCGATAATCCGATCCTTCGCGATGCGGTGCGCGTCGCCATGGGCAGCGTGGGGTGTTTCCTGCAACGCGATCAGTTCAGCGATGGCGTCGAGGTCGAAACCGAGCTGCCGGGCATGGGCGATAAAAGACAGCCGGTCCAGCTCGGCATCGCCGTAGCGGCGTTGCCCCCCACCCGTGCGGCCGGGATCGGGCAAAAGACCGCGCCCCTCATAGTAGCGGATCGTCGTCACCTTCACGCCCGTGCGCCTGGACAGCGCACCGATGGAATGGCCCTGCATCGCGATTATCCCTTGAAGCTACAGTGGCTGTAGATCGTATCTACCATGGGGACGAAACGAATCAAGAGCACCGCCATGACCGACCAACACCTCCGCAGCCCCGACCTGCCGGACTTCGATGCCCCCAGGATTCGCCATGAGATTAACGCGCGCGTCGCCGACATCCGCGGTCCGCGAGCACCCTCTACCCCCGTTGGCGGGCGGGCCGCGCGCCCGGCTGACAAGGGCCTTTGGGCGGAGGGGCGGTGATGGGACATGATCACAGTCACGGGCACGATCATGCGCACGGGCATGGGCACAACCACGCACATGGACACGCGGGGCATTCGCACGGCCCGACCCTCTCGGCAAATGACACGCCCGAGGCGCGCCGGTCCAAGGAACGCGCCATCCTCATCGCCGCGGCCCTGACGGGCGGCTTCATGGGGGCCGAGATCATCGGCGGGCTCCTCTCCGGATCGCTTGCACTGCTGGCCGACGCAGGCCACATGCTGACCGACTTCGCCTCACTCCTGCTGGCGTGGTGCGCCTTCCGGCTGGCGCGACGACCGGCGGACTGGAAGCGGACCTACGGCTTTGACCGCCTCTCGGTGCTGGCCGCCTTCGTGAACGGGCTCTCTCTGTTTGCCATTTCCGGGTGGATCGTCTTCGAGGCTTTCCAGCGCTTGCGCGATCCGCACGAGGTGCTGGGCGGGCTGATGCTCTGGGTCGCCGTGGGGGGACTCGTGGTGAACGTTCTGGCCTTCTGGGTGCTCAGCCGCGCGGAGGGTGACAATCTCAACGTCCGTGCCGCCGCCCTGCACGTCATGGGCGATCTGCTCGGCTCGGTCGCGGCGATTGCGGCCTCGCTCATCATCATCTGGACAGGTTGGACCCCCATCGACCCGATCCTGTCCGTGCTGGTCGCCCTCCTCATCCTGCGCTCGGCTTGGTCCGTGGTGCGCGAGAGCGGCCACATCCTGCTCGAAGGCGCGCCCGCTGGCTTCGATCCCTGCGCCGTCGCGACCGACCTGGAAGCCACGCTGCCCGGCGTGGCCCGCGCCCATCACGTCCACGCCTGGTCGATCACACAGGAGCGGCCCATGGCCACGCTGGAGGTCGAGCTCGCGCCGGGCGCGGTGGCGGACGACGTGCGCCGCGCCGTGAAAGGCCGCGTGCGCGAGACGACCGGGATGGAGCACGTGACCGTCGAGGTGACGGCAGGCGTAGAGCGCAGGACGGGTTAAACGCTATCCATCCCCAGGCAGGAACGGGCCATGGGTGTATCTGAACAAGTCAGGTCTTCGCGCGCAGCGTCGCGAAAACCTAGTTGTTGATGTCTGCACTACGGATGCTTCGTCGCAGCATTCAAGTGTATCAGCAAGGTCAGCTTTGGGCCGAAAGTCCCCTCACTCCATCTCCCAATCCCGACGCAGCTCTTCCCCTTCTTTCCTTGCCTCCGCGACAGATCGTCCCGTCTGAGCCACGCCTTCACCCTCTTCGAAGCCGATTGACGCCGAAGACGGTGTCGCTCTCGATATAGGCGTCATCACCGCAAGACACGCAGTTAGAATTTCCAGCCTCGCGCTCAGCGCTCAAATCGTGCAAAACTATCATTCCATTTCTGACGCCAATTTTAGAAACATAGTTTGACACTATTCACCCTCCCCATCCGCGCCCGCCGTCGAGAGCTCGGCTTCACCCAAGCCACCGTCGCCACAGAAGCGGGCATCAGTATCCCCGCCCTTCGCAATCTTGAAAGGGGCCGCGGCAGCATCGGCTCGCTCGCCCGGGTGCTGTCGGCGCTTGAACTGCGCTGGTCTTGGACGGAGGAGGATCACGCCGGCCCGGCCCTGGCCGAGCGGCGGCGCGCCGCTGGCCTGAGCCAGAACGCACTCGCGATCCGGGTCGGGTGTTCGAGGCCAACGATCCATGCGCTGGAGCGGGATCTGACCGGCCGGGTCGAGACGCTGCTGCGGGTGTTGTCCATGCTCGGGATACAGAAAGCGGTGAAAGCCGCCTCGACCCCGAAGAAGCCGGGGCTCGTTCCGGCCCGCAACGCGCCAGACCGGGAGCGCGTGATGACGCCCCCTGCCCTTGCAGCCGCGGTCATCGGTCACTTCGCGGACCGGATCTCTGGCCGCGTGCTCGATCCGGCGCGCGGCGCGGGCGCATTCCACGACCAGCTGCCCGCGCATCTCGAGCGGTCGTGGTGCGAACTTGAGGACGGGCGGGATTTCCTGGAATGGGACGCGCAGGTCGATGGGATCATCACCAACCCGCCCTGGTCGAAGATCCGCGAGTTCACACAACATGCGATGAAGGTGACCGATCATATCGTGTGGCTCGTGCCGATCGTGAACATCACGACCAAGGCCCGGCTGCGGGATCTGAACGCGCATGGGTTCGGGATCGCCGAGCTGGTGCTGATCGACACGCCGCGCGGCTGGCCGCAAAGCGGGTTCCAGCTGGTGGCGGCCTATCTGCGGCGCGGCTACGCGGGCGATTGGCGGGTCTCGCGGCTGACCGATGTCGCGGTCGAAGGCGGCCTGCCGGCGCGGATCGAGATCCGCGACGATCTCGACGCACGCGCGATGGGCAGCTGACGACGGGTCCGGCCACGCTGCCGACCAGCCACTCCGGGCGCATCTCAATCCGATAACAGGTCAGCCCCACAAACCGCGACCGCTCTCATAAGCGCGCCGCCTCTCGATCCCGGCGCCTTGGCGCGGGGCTTTTGCAAGGATGGCGTGCCATCCGCGCAGTTGGGTCGATAATATGCGGGACGCTTATTATCGACCCGACGGAGCGCCTCCCCGGCGTAAGGGGCAGACGAGGGTAGCTTCAGCTACCCATAGTCTGTCACTGTATCTACCCCGCGTCGGGGTCGTTTGCGAAATAGAATTTCGCAAACGACTTCATGAGCTTAGGTTATCCACGTTCACCGCGCAAGAAGCTCTGGTTTCGTTTCGGGTTTTCGCCGACCCTGTATAAATGAGTTGCCATGATCGCAATCAGAGGTGCGCGCCATGGCCTATCAGTTCGTCCATATCCAGACCTACAGCCTGAAGCCGACACGGGTTGCGGGGACGAAGGATCACTACAATGACATCAACCAGGTCTTCGGCGAAGCCCTGCGAATTCCGCGACACAGCGGCCACATTCTCGCTCCGCGTCCCCCGGAGGTTCTGGTCAGTCGCGGCCTGATCCGCCCCGAAGAGCTGCGTCGACTCCATGACGCGCGCAGGGCTGCAGTCAAGGAGACCGTCCGCAAGAAAGACGGGGGCAGCTACGCGCGCGGGCTGAAGACAGACGCGCCAACACTCTACACCGAGATCCATTCGCACCCGATGACCTCGGCCGCGGGCCTATCTCTAGGGTGCGATGGCGGTGCCCTTCGATACGACGCCCGACCCTTTCGTCGATCTCAACAGGCCCGAAGCCCTCACCCGGGCCGTGGCCTGGTTACCTGGGCGATAGATCAACCCAGCCAGCGGTGCAGCGCCGCCTCGTCGAGGGCCTTTGGCTCCACCCAATCCGCATCCATCATGGTGATCTCGCGTTTCCAGAACGGCGCGCGGGACTTGAGCCAGTCCATCAGGAATTCCGCCGCCTCGAAGGCCGCAACGCGGTGGCGCGCTGCGACCGCCACCATCATGATTTGCGCGCCCACTTCTTGCCGCCCGAAACGGTGGATGATTTTCACCGAACCCAGGCCCCAACGCGCCTGCGCCTCGCGCGCCATCGCGGTGATCGCGCGTTCGCACATGCCGGGGTAATGCTCGATCTCCATCGCCTTCAGCGTGCCGGTGTCGTCGCGCACAAGCCCCAGAAACCCGACGACCGCGCCCACATCCGCCCGACCCTGCCCGCAGCCCGCCAGTTCCGCACCGAAATCGAAGGCCGCCTCCTGCACTGAAATCTGCATCACGCCCCATCGGCCCGGAAACTGCCCGACTTGCCGCCGTCCTTCGCCAGAAGCCTGATCCCTTCGATCCGCATCGCCTTTTCGGCGGCCTTGAGCATGTCATAAACGGTCAGCGCCGCGGCCGAGACGGCCGTCAGCGCCTCCATCTCGACCCCGGTCGGGCCGGTGGTGGCGACGGTGGCCTCGATCCGCACCGAATGCGTCTCGGGTTCGGGCACCAGCTCCAGCGCCACCCGCGACAGCGCCAGCGGATGGCACAGCGGGATGATCTCGGAGGTGCGCTTGGCCGCCATGATCCCGGCCACCCGCGCCACGCCGAGCACATCGCCCTTGCCCGCAGCCCCCGCGATCACCAGCGCCAGGGTCTCGGGGCGCATCACCACCCGGCCCTCGGCCACCGCCGTGCGCCGCGTTCCGGTCTTGCCCGAGACATCGACCATATGCGCCTGACCGCTCGCGTCGAAATGGGTCAGCATTTTTCCCCCTTTCCCCGACAGACCGGGCAATCCGCGCGCCGATGCGTCACCATCAGCCGCTCCTCATTCCACAGCGTGTCGATCATCCACAGACGCCCCAGCAGGCCCTGCCCCGCCCCGGTCAGCTGCTTGATCGCCTCGAGCGCCATTCGCGCGCCCACCACGCCCGGCAGCGCGCCGACGACGCCCTTCGATTGCGCGGGCGGCGGATGGTCGGGCTTGGGGAAGGTGCAGGCATAGCAGGGACCGCCAAGCCCCGGCGCATACAGGCCAATCTGCCCCTCCCATTGCGCGATCGCGCCGGACAGTAGGGGCACTCCCGCCGCCACGCAGGCGCGGTTGAGCAGATGCCGCGCGGCCAGATTGTCGGTGCAGTCGATCACCAGATCATAGCCCGCGACCAGCGTCGCCGCGGTCTCGGCCTCGACGCGGATCGCATGGGTCTCGAGCACCACCTCAGGGTTCAGATCGGCAAGCCGCGCGCGCGCCGAAACCGTCTTGCCCTGCCCCAGTCGCGCCGTGCCATGCAGCACCTGGCGTTGCAGGTTCGACAGCGATACCACATCGTCATCGGCCAGCCCCAGCCGCCCGACCCCCGCCGCCGCCAGATAGAGCAGCACCGGCGAGCCAAGCCCACCCGCGCCGATCACCAGCACCGAGGCCGCCCCAAGCCGCGCCTGCCCCGCCGGCCCGATCCCGGGCAAGATCAGATGCCGGGCATAGCGACCCTCGGGCTCGAAACTCTGACCGTCCATCTCAGCCCCCTGTCATCGGCGGGAAGAAGGCAACTTCGCGCACGCCCGCAAGCGGCGCCGCGAAATCGGCCAGATCCTGATCGAGCGCCACGCGCAGCGCCGTCGGGTCGGCGAAGGCGGCCTGATAGCGCGCATCGCGCGCCGCGAGTTCAGTGACCAGTTCGGCCACGGTCGCGGCTTCGGTTTCCAGTTGCTCGCGTGGGATGCCGATCCGCTCGCGGACCCAGGCGAAATAGACGATATCGAGCATGTCAGCCTCCGGTGTGGTTCATACCGCGCGTCATCTGGCCCGCGACGGCGCAGGGGCCATAGCCGAAGGCATGGCCCGCGGGTTTCCTTGCGATGGCGGCGCGGATGGCGCGCGCAAACGCCTCGCCTTCGACGCCCGCGCGCAGGACGGGGCGCAGGTCGGTCGCGCCTTCCTGCCCCAGACAGGTGTAAAGCTCGCCCTTGCAGGTCAGCCGCACGCGGTTGCAACTGGAGCAGAAATTGTGGCTGAGCGGCGAGATGAAGCCGATCTTCTGCCCGGTTTCCTCGACCGTGACATAGCGCGCGGGGCCGCCGGTGCTCAGCGGGCTGTCTATCAGCCGGAACCGGGTTTCGAGATGCGCGCGGACGTCGTCGAGCGGCCAGAACTGATCCAGCCGCGTGCCCGCCGGGATGTCGCCCATCGGCATCAACTCGATGAAGGTCAGATCGCAACGATGCGCCGCCGCCCAGTCGGTCAGGGCGAAAATCTCGTCGTCGTTCACGCCCTTCAGCGCCATCGCGTTCAGCTTCACCCGCAGCCCCACCGCCTGCGCGGCGGCGATGCCCTCGAACACCCGCTCGATGCGGCCAAACCGGGTCAGCCGGGTGTATTTCGCCCCGTCGAGCGTATCGAGCGAGACATTGACCCGTTTCACCCCGCACTCGGCCAGCGCCTGCGCATGGCGGGCCAGCTGGGTGCCGTTGGTGGTCAGCGTCAGCTCGTCCAGCCGCCCGGCGCGCAGATGCGCCCCCATCGCGGCGAAAAAGCCAAGGATGCCGCGCCGCACCAGGGGCTCACCGCCGGTGACGCGCAGCTTGCGCACACCAAGCGTGATGAACGCCGAGCAGAGCCGGTCGAGTTCTTCGAGGCTCAGCACCTCGGAGCGCGGCAGAAAGGTCACGTCCTCCTTCATGCAATAGGAACAGCGCAGGTCACAGCGATCGGTGACGGAAACGCGCAGATAGCGCACGTCGCGGCCGAAGCCGTCGCAAAGCGGATCAGGCCGCATGGGCAACCTCCCGGCCTTCGGCCAGCCAGTGATTCAAGGTGGTCTCGTCGGGCAGGAGCAGCGGCGCCGCGCCCTCGGTGAAACGGGTCCAGTCGGGCAGATTGCGCGCGTGCACCGCCATCAGCACCGGGGTCTCGCGCGCGATTGCGGCGGCGATCACGTCGCGAAAGCCGCGCCCCTCGGCCTCGGCCTTGCCGAAGCGGTTGAGAAGGAGAAGGTCGAGCCCGATCTCGATTTCGGACAGGAGCCCCTGCGCCACCTCAGCCAACGCCCCGAAGTCCAGCCGACAGCCGGTCGAACCGGGGCCGAGCGGCTGGGAAACGGGGAAGCGGCGGCCGGAGGCGAGCGAGACCAGCGCCATGTCGGCACAGTGGCAGGCGGTGGCGGGGACGGGGCGGCTTTGCACCACGCCGCCGATCCGCAGGCCTCGCGCCGCAAGCGTGCGGGCGAAGTCGTGCAGGAGCGCGTCGGGGGGGGGCGGTGTCGTAAAGGACGGCGGCAAGCGGAAAACGCATCTCAAAGCCCCCCTTGCCCGAAGGGCATCCAGCTGAGCCGCGCGCCGAAGCCGATCTGGCGCGTCTCGGCCGGAACGAAGGCCAGCCCGTCGGCCTCGGCGAGCGGAAAGAGCGTCGCCGAGGTGCCGGTGCCGAGCCGTTTCAGCACTGGCGCGCCGTCGCTCTCGTCAGGGCTGAGGCGCACCGGGAAGACCTCGGCGCGGCCAGGTTTGCGGCTCCAGTCGAACCCGGCCCGCGCCTCGCGCGCGAAAAGCTCCGGCGGCGTCTGTCCCGTCAGGGTCGCAAGCTGGGCCGCAACGAAGAGGTGAAAGCCGGTGAAGGCTGAAAATGGATTGCCCGGCAGGCCGGTGAAGGCGGCGGATCCAAGCTGGCCGAACAGGATCGGCTTGCCGGGTTTGATCGCCACGCGCCAGCCCTCGATCCGGCCGCCGGCGGCGACAACGGCGGAGCGCAGATGATCGCGCCCCCCCCATCGAGACCGCGCCCGAGGTGAGGATCAGATCCTGCCCGTTCAGCGCGGCGAGGCGCGCGGTGATCGCGGGCAGCTCGTCGGGCAGAAGGCCCAGATCGGTGACCTCGGCCCCGGCGGCGGCCGCGAGCGCCAGAAGCATCGGCCGGTTGCTGTCGGGCAGGTGGTCGGGGCTTTGCGCGTCAAGCTCGTCGCCGCTGGAAAACACGCCCACCCGCGGGCGACGCAGCACGCGCAGGCGAGTGATGCCATTGGCGGCCAGAAGCCCGATGTGATGCGGCGCAACCCGCGCATGGGCGCACAGGAGCACGCCACCCTCGGGCTGCTCGGCGCCCGGCGCGCGGATGTTCTCGCCCGGCTCGGGGCGGCGCGAGAGATGCACCATCGCGCCGGTTTCCGTGCACTCCTCGACCGGCAGAACGGCATCGGCCCCCGCCGGCACCAGCGCGCCGGTAAAGATCCGCAAGCAGGCGCCCGGCGGCAGCGCGGGGGCCTCGGCGCCCGCGGCGATCGTGCCCGCGATCGGCAGCGCCTGCCCTTCGGTCAGTTCGGAAAGACGCAGCGCGAACCCGTCCATCGCCGAGCGCGCCCGGCGCGGCAGCGCAAGGGGCGCGACGACGGTTTGGGCACAAAAGCGCCCCAGCGCGGCGGGAAGCAGAAGCTCCTCGGTCTCGACGATCGGATCGAGCAGCGAGGTCGCGAGCGCGCGGGCGGCGGCGATGTCGAGCATCGGGGCGAGGTGGTCATGCGCGGTCATGGCAAGTGTCCTTGGGAGAGGGCACCGCCCCCGAAGGCGCGGTGCGAGGGAGGGCCAAACGGCCCTCCGCAAGAGCGCGGTCGTCTATTCGGCGGCAGCAGGGGCCACGAAGACGTTCACGGTGACGGCAGGGCCGGTGTATTTCTCGACCTCGGCCACCACGGTCTGACCGCAGTTCCCCTGCGCCAGTTTCGAGGTGCCGATATCGGCCGAGAGCACGTTCACGTCGCCGTATTTGTCGAGCGTGCCCGCCTCGGTGACATCAGAGGGATCATACCAGCCGCCTTCGTAGATCTGGCACACCCCCTTCATCACGGCATCGGAGACCTTGACCCCGGTCAGGATCTGACCGCGATCGTTATAGACCCGCACCACATCCCCATCAGCGATGCCGCGCGCGGCGGCGTCGTCGGGATGCATCAGGCAGGGCTCGTGGCCTTGCACCGCATAGCCTTCGCGCAGGACCGTGCCGTTGAGCTGCGAGTGCAGCCGGTTTTGCGGGTGCGAGGCCGCGATGTGCAGCGGATATTTCGTGCCCTCCGCGCCCAGCCGTTCCAGCGGTTCCATCCAGGTCGGATGCGCAGGGCAGTCGTCATAGCCCATCTTCTCGATGTTCTTCGAGTAGATCTCGATCAGGCCGGTCGGCGTGCCGAGCGGATTGAGCAGCGGATCCTCGCGGAAGCTGGCATAGCGCACGAATTCGGCGCCGTCGGTGACCGGGAATTCCACGATCCCTGCCGCCCAGAAGGCGTCGAAATCGGGCATCTCGACCCCGCTGGCCTTGCCCTGCTTGGCGGCATCTTCGTAGAAGGACTTGATCCAGCCCATCTCGTCCTTGCCTTCGGTGAACTCCTTGCCCTTGCCCAGCCGTTCGGCCACCGCTGCGAAGATGTCGTAATCGCTGCGGGCTTCGTAGAGCGGCTCGACGATCTTCTTCATCGCCAGGATGCCGGTGTTCGAATAGTCGCCGACCGTTTCGATGTCGTTGCGTTCGTAGCTGGTCGTCGCGGGCAGGACGATGTCGGCATGCCGCGCCGTCGGTGTCCACTGGAAATCATGCACGATGAAGGTTTCCAGTTTTTCCCAGGCCTTGACCATCCGGTTGCGGTCCTGATGGTGGACGAAGGGGTTGCCGCCGACCCAATAGGCCATCTTCACGTCCGGGAATTTCGAGCGCGTGCCGTTGAAGTCGAATTCGGCGCCGGGGTTTTCCAACATGTCGACCACACGGGCCACCGGGATCACCGAGGCACCGCTGGCCGCCAGCCATTCCGGCCCTTTCGACGCCGCGCCGCCATCGGTGATGCCCGAAAGCGACGGGCCGCTCGTCGACGGCGCGCCGCCGTTCGAATAGTGATAGGACAGCCCGAAGCCACCGCCCGGCAGGCCGATCTGCCCCAGCATCGTGGCCAGCGTCACCAGCATCCAATGCGCCTGTTCGCCGTGATGCATGCGCTGCATCGACCAGCCCGCCGCCAGCATCGTGCGTTTCGATTTGAAAAGCCGCGCCAGCTCCTTGATCGTTTCGGCCGGAACGCCGCTGATCCCCTCCGCCCATTCGGCGCTCTTCGGCGTGCCGTCGGTTTCGCCCATCAGATAGGGCAGGAACTTGTCGAAGCCCGAGGTGTAGTTGTCGATGAACTCCTGGTCGTAAAGCTCTTCTGCCACCAGCGTATGGGCCATGCCGAGCATGAGCGCGACATCGGTCTGCGGTTTCGGCGTGATGTGCTCGGCGCCGAAGAAGTCCACCGTCTGCGTGCGGACCGGGTCGATCACGATGACCTTGATGCCCTTGGCTTTCAGCGCCTCGAGCCCGGTATAGCCGCCATGTTCGGGCACCACCCAGCCGATCTGGTTGGTCTTGATCGGATCGGCGGCCCAGAACACCATGACTTCGGTGTTTTCCGCCACCACCGGCCAGGCGGTCTGCTGTTCATAGACTTCAAGCGTGCCGACCACATGCGGCATGATCACCTGCGCAGCCGCGGTCGAATAATCGCCCGCGCCGTTCACATAGCCGCCCGCCTGCGTCAGCATGCGGCGCAAAAGCGTGGTGCAGTTGTGCAGCCGCCCCGGGCTTTTCCAGCCATAGGAGCCGCCAAAGACGCCCTGCGGGCCATAGGTTTCCTCGACGCGTTTCACCTCGGCGGCGACCAGATCCAACGCCTGATCCCAGCTGACGCGGACGAAATCGCCGTTGCCGCGGGTCGAGCGGTCGGCATTCACGCCTTTTTCGAGGAATTCGCGCCGCACCATCGGGTATTTGATCCGCGTCGGCGAATAGATCGAGTCAAGCACGCCTTCCAGCATCGGCGACGGATGCGGGTCCTTTTCCCAGGGCGTGAAGGCGGTGGCGCGGCCGTTCTCGACCGTCGCGGTGAAGACGCCCCAGTGGCTGCCCGACATCACGGTGCCATTGGCCATCGTCTCGGCGCGCGCGCCCTTGGCCAAGAGCGACGGCCCGAACATGCCCAGCGCGCCCGCCGCAACGGAGTAGCTGAGGAAGGCGCGGCGCGAAAGCTCTGCGCGCAGCTCGTTTCCGGAAATCTTCGTCATCAGACTGTCCTTTCTTCCGGTTGGGGGATGAGTAGGTGGTGATCCAGCGCCGCCAGCAGCAGCGCCGCGGCACCGGCCCAGAAGCCGGTGCGATCTTCGGCCCGGACCGCGGCGCAAAAGCCGGGCAGCCAGAGTCGCAGCCGGTCGCGCAGCGCTTCGGCGCGCGGATCGGCATGGGTTTCAAGATGGGCAAGCAGCATCAGCTCGACCGAGAGGTGGTCGGGCGCCTCGCAGCAGCCCTCGGCCAGGGACAGATCGCAGGCGGCCAGAAGCACGGCCATCTCGGCGACCGGGGCGCGAAACAGCCCGCCCTCGGTCCAGGCGGATTCGTTCGGCGGCAGCGTGTGCTTGCCGCCAAGGCCCAGGAACAACCCGTTGAAGGCGATGGTCAGCTGCGTCTGCAGCCGCGCCGTGTCCTGCGGGACGGCCAGCACCGCGCGGATCTCGTCCACCGCCGCCCTGAAAGAGGGCTCGGTCGCCAGCGCGGCGAGCCATTTCGTTCCAGCCCCGCCCCGCAAGGCGGTCAGACGGTCCGCAGAGGGTGCGGCGAGGAAGGTCTCGGCCAGCCACTGCCAGAGCAGCGCGCGATCAGCCATGAGCGCGGGGATGCGGGACATCGCGGTCATTGCTCGGCCTCCCCGCCCATGTCTTTCGCGTGCATCTGCACGTATTTCTGCACCAGCCGGAACTGTTCATCGTCCAATGTCGCCTTGGGCTTCATCGCATTCATCGTGCCGATCCACTGGTTCGCCAGGAAATGGCTGGCATGTGGCAGGACGTGGCAGGTGCCGCAGGCAGCGCTGAACATCGAACCCGCATAGGACCAGACCTTGTCGAGGCTGTCGGTCAGATTGCTGTTCTTCACCCAGACCGTAATCGTGCCGTCGGTCCAGACCTGATCGGTGTCGGGATCGGTCATGCTCTCGCCCGGCACCACCGCGGCCACGGCCGCAGGCGCCAGCGCCACGTTGAAGATCCGCCGCCCCTGAGCGGCGTACAGCATCCGCTCGGCGCCTTCCTGCTGCCAGCCTTCCAGCTTGACCTGCAACGCCTTGCCCGAGACCGCCTGCACCACCATTGGCGTTGCCGCGATCACCTTGCCCGACGCCTTTGCGCCGTCTTTCGGCTCGTCCAGATAAAGCTCGATCGTCTGCAGCGGATAGACCGTGTCACCCACCTTCGGCCGCAGCTGACTGGCTTCGGCTGTCAGATCCTCGATAAGCTTCTTGTAGCCCGAGGACATGTCGGGCAGCTTGTGCGCGATGCCCTTGTGGCAATCAATGCAGGTCCCGCCGTCAAGCATTGCCTGCTGCAT
>JAQTYE010000024.1:22193-28754 GCA_028749255.1 Paracoccaceae bacterium
GTCTGATGCGCGAAATCCATCGCCTCGAAGCTGTGGCACGACCGGCAACCGATCGAGTCGTTCGCTTTCATGTCGGCCCAGACCGTTTCGGCCATTTCAAGCCGGTGCGCCTCGAATTTCTCGGGCGTGTCGACCACCCCGGTGATCTCGCCCCACAGATCTTTCGCCGCCAGCACCTTGGCGCGATAAAGCCGCCAGCCCGATTTCGGCACATGGCAATCGGCGCATTCGGCGCGCACGCCCATCGGGTTAGAATAGTGGACGGTGGTCTTGTATTCCTCGTAGTTGCCCTGCATCGAGTGACAGGACAGACAGAATTTCGTCGTCGTGGTCTGTTCCACGGCATAGTGGAAGCCGTTCCAGCCGACCGCGCCGACGAGCGCCCCGCCCAACACCAGCGTGCCGAGCCCCCAACGGGTGCTTGGCCTGCGCATCACGCCCCAGATTTTCCTGATCACTTTCGCCTCCGGTCTTGCCACGGTCCGACCCCGTTCGAGACTCTGTCTGGACCCGCGATGTGAACCGCGTTGCGTCCAGTTGTGAACAGGATGAAAAATCATGTGAACAGGGTGTTAAAACCCGGAAAAACAACGCGAATTCGAGCGAAAATCATTGCCGCAGGGGAATTTTGGCGCGATGAGGAAAGAAAGGGGGGGAGAGGATGAAGACTTCCTATCATATCCTTGTCGTCGAAGATGATCCGGTCGGGCGGCAGACGCTGGCCGCCTATCTGGTGAAGGACAATCACCGCGTCAGCGAGGCGGGCGATGGCGACGAGATGCGCGGGATCTTCGCCAAGGGCGATGTCGACGTGATCCTTCTCGACATCAACCTTCCGGGCGAAGACGGGCTGTCGCTCTTGCGCGAATTGCGTCGGCAATCCGAGGTGGGGGTGATCATGGTCACCGCGCGGCACGAGGATGTGGACCGGATCGTGGCGCTGGAACTGGGCGCCGATGATTATGTAACCAAGCCCTACAACATGCGCGAGATCCTGCCGCGCACGCGCAACCTTGCGCGCCGGGTGACGGCTGCGCGGGTAGTGAAGGCGGATGAGTCGCGGAAAAGCTTCGAGGGCTGGACGCTCGACATCGCGCATTGGACGCTAACCGATCCGGCGGGCGCGCCGGTCAAGATGACCAGGGCGGAATTCGAACTGCTCGCCACCTTCGTCACACATCCGGGTCAGGTATTGAGCCGCGATCAGCTGATGACGCATGTGAGCCGGCGCGGGCATGAAAGCTTCGATCGTACCATCGACGTGCTTGTGCGCCGGGTGCGCCGCAAGATAGAGCCCGACCCCGCAAAGCCTCGGCTGATCGTCACCGTGCATGGGCTGGGCTACGTGTTCTCGGCCTAGACCCGGTCGCGCGGCCCCGGGGCGAGACCAAGACCGAGACGGACCCCGACCGCCTCAGCCCGCGATTTCGGCCCAGATCGCCTCGACCAGCCCTTCCGCCGCGCGGCACGACAGGATCAGATCGTCCACCGGAGCCGCAAGCTCCGAGCTTGGCCGCCTCCGCTCATTCGTCGGATCGCTTGCCAGCATCTCGACGCGCTCAGCCTCCTCGGCCAGTGCCACCAGCCCGACATGCCGCGCCGAGCTTTTCAGCCGATGCGCAAGCGAGGCTGCCTCGGTCCAACGTTGGCCCGGCGCGGCCGCATCAAGTGCCCCGGCGGTCTGCCCGAGGCTCGCCTTGAAGGTCGCGACGATCCGCCCGGTCGGCCCCGCACCCAGCGCCTCGGCATGGCCGCGCAGCACGCCCGGATCGATCAGCTTCTGCCGCGTGCCCTCGGCCCGCACCGCTCCCGGCCCCGTCCCCATCGGGTGTGGCGAGGCGAAGCCGGTGATCCGCCGCAGCAGCTGCTCGAGCTGCGCTGAGGCGAAGGGCTTGGCCAGAAACGCGCCGATGCCCGCCGCCTTCAGGGCCGCCGGATCGACCGCCGGGCCATGCGCCGAAAGCGCCGCGATCGGCAGCCCCGCAATCGCCGGATCGGCGTGGGCGCGGATCGCATGGGCGAGTTCGAAACCGCTCAGATCGGGCAGGTTGAGATCGGTCAGCACAAGATCGACGCCTTGCCCGGCAAGCGCCTGCAAGGCCGCCGCGGCGCTCTCGGCCAGCCGCACCTGATGCCCGGCCTGCCGCAACAGCGTCTCGGTGACCAGCCGGTTGACCGCATCATCCTCGACGATCAAGAGCCGCAAAGCCTTGGTCGGCGGCTCCGCCTCGACCCGCGCCCGGGCACAATCCGCCCCCTGCCGCGGCGCCAGATCGAGCGGCACCACGAGCCGGAAGCAGCTGCCCTCGCCCAGACGGCTTTCGACGCTCAGCTCCGCCCCGAGCAGCTCGGCCAACCGCCGCGAGATCGCAAGGCCAAGCCCGGTGCCGCCATGCTTGCGCTCGATCGAACCGTCGGATTGCGTGAAGGGGTGGAAGATATCCTCGAGCCGCGCCTCGGCGACCCCGGGCCCGGTGTCGCGCACCGAAAACCGCGCCACAACCCGGCCGGGCGCCTGCGTTACGAGTTCGAGCCCGATCACCACCGCGCCGGATTCGGTGAACTTCACCGCATTGCCCGCCAGATTGAGCAGGATCTGGCGCAGCTTCGCTGAATCGCCGGTGACGCAGGGCAGGCCCTGAGGGATTTCGAGATGCAGGATCAGCCCCGGCTTGCGCGCGACCAGCGGTTCGATCAACCGGCCGACATCGCCAAGCAAGTCCGCCAGCGGGAAATCAACCCGTTCGAGCATCAGCCCGCCCGCTTCGATGCGCGAATAATCGAGGATTTCCGAGACGATCGAGCTCAGCACCCGCGCCGAGCGGTCGATCGCCTCGACATAACCCGCCGCGCGCGCGGGCAATTCGTCTTGCCGCAACAGTTCGGCGATGCCGCCGATGGAATGGATGGGGGTGCGGATCTCGTGGCTCATCGTGGCCAGAAAATCGGTTTTCGCGCGGGCCAGCGCCTCGGCTTCCTCGCGGGCGCGGCGTTCATCGGTGACGTCGCTGAAACTGATCACCGTGCCCAGAAACTTGCGCGAGACATCCAGCATCTGCTGCGTCGAAACCGAAACCCAGCGCCGCCCATCAATCGTGTCGATCTCGTGTTCGGGCAGAAGCGGGCCGATGGCGCGCGGATCGAGACCGAAAAGCCCCTGAAAGCTGCGCCGTGCCGCCGTGCCGTAATAGACCGAGCCGGGCACAACATCCTTCGACAGAAGCAGCGCTGCGGCGTGGTTCATGTTCTCGATCCCACCCTCGGCATCGATCAGGAACACCGGGGTCTGGATGCTTTCGAAAATCGTCAGATACTTGTTCTTCTCATTCACGACGCGCTGGTTTTCGGCCAGCAGGCGGTCGTGATCGGCATCGGCGACGCCGCGCCCCCATTGCGTGCAGATGCCGATTTCGGCGCGGTCGAAGAAGCCGCGCAAAAGCCGCAGATACAGCGCCTCGGTCGCGGCGGGAAATCCCGTCATCTGCACGAGCCGCAGATAGCTCTCGCGGTAGCCCTTGAAGTTGCTCAGAAACATTGCCAGCGGCACGCCGCGCAGCCCATGCCTGCGCGCCACTTCTATGCCATAGGCGGTCGAGGGATCATCACCGATGTCGCTGTCGTAATCCACTTCTGCGGCGCCACGGGTCTCCAGCATCAGCGCGATGGCGCCATTCAATCCCTGCACCGAGGCCCGCCAGGCCTCGGGCAGCGTCGAGACGTGGGCGTTGTAGCTGCGGGTGATCGAATAGGCGATGTGCATGTCGATCAACCGGGTTTCGTTCGCCTGCAGCAACCGCGTCAGGACGGCCAGGTCCGTTTCGGGCATCCCGATCGCGCTGCCCGGAATCGTATGCGAGAATTGGTTTATGTGTTCGGAGATCATTCTTTACGTCCAGATAATCGCACCCCAACCGGCGCCGGTCTTGCCAAGCTTCCGGTGCACCCGCTTGATGAACCGAAGGTCCGCCCGATCGGCACGGAACGCATCCTCGATAGCGCACCCCGCCCGATCCGGCATTGATCGGAATCAAGACATCCCGTCCCCGTCGCGACAGGATCGGGCCACCGGGGGGCGGGGGGCGCCCGAACTATCCTTGCGCGCGCCCCGGCGTGAGCCGATCTTGATCACTTCGAAGCGGCGGTTGCGAGGGCCTCCGTAGAATATTGCCAGACGGCGCCGGCGCGCGCTTTCGCGCGGCACGGTGAGCCTTGGTTGGCAAGCCGATCTGCGCTGCCGAGGTCGCTTTCGATTTCTGCGTCGCGCCAAGCGGCGACCGCGTTGAACAACGGGAACACAGGCGCAAGTCAAACCAGATGAAGAGCGTTCTCGCGCCCAAGCCATCGCACAACGCGAGCCAACGGGTGCCCGCACCAAAGGCCTCTAAACGCATCACGCAGCCCAAACGGAGGAATTCATTCCCGTTTCCGCCCCATCCTTAGACCCAGACGGTTGGCATGCCATGCGGCTTCGGCGCGAGATCCAATACCCAGCTTGCGGTATATCACCTTGATGTAGCCCGCCACCGTCGTATCCGCGATGCCCATTTCATGGGCCACTTCGGAATTGCGCAATCCCCGCGCGATCAATCCGAGCACTTGAGTTTCGCGCTCGGTCAGTTGCGCATCCGAACCCGCCGCGGGGCCGGTCAGGCGGAAATGCGCCATGATCCGGCGCGCGATGGACGGGGCTATCGCAGGTATCCCGATCGAGAGTTGCGCGAGTTGACGGGTGATCACCGCAGGCGCGGTTTCTTTGAGCAAATAGCCATCCGCCCCCGCCGAAAGCGCCCCCACGATGCTGGCATCGTCGCCCATCACCGTGGTGACGACCTTGATTGCCTCGGGGCTAGAGCTTTGAATCATCCGCAGAACATCCAATCCAGACCCGTCCGGCAGCCCCAAATCGATCAACACCAGATCGAAGGTCTGCCCGTGAAACATCGCGGCGGTCCGCACCGTTTCCGCCATCGAAATCTTCGCCTCGGGGTAGGTTTCGATCACCATTTGCGCCAACCAACGCCGCGTCTCGGCGATATCTTCCACAATCAGAACCCGTTTCATTCCGTCGCCCTCCAATGCGCTGCCGCAGAGGATCCCACAGAGCGGCTTTCCAAAGGCAGGCAGGCGCTGATCCTGGTGCCGATAGGCGGGCTGGAAATGTCAAAAGTCCCGCCCGCTTGGCCAAAGCGCTCGGCGAGATTCTTTAGTCCGTTGCCCAAGCGCACGGTCTCAGCGTCAAAGCCTTTTCCATCATCGTGGAGCGTGACAATCAGTTGCCCCGCCTCTTCAGAGACGCCAATCTCGACCGAAGAGGCGTCGGAATGGCGCACGATATTGCTCGTGGATTCGCGCAAGAGCGCACGCAACGTATGCACGATCTGCGGCGGCAGCAGCGCATCGGGTAGAACATGATCACGCCATTGGACATCAATGTCCGTCGCCTCCATATGTCCGACAATCTCGGCCCTCAGATCGGCTATGAGTTGCGGCAAAGGGACGTTGGTCTGATCGGGGTTGGAAATGATCTCGCGCAGATCGGACAGCGTCTGGCGGATCAGCAAATCTTTGCGGTCAGGGGATGCGGCATGAAGCGCCCCAAGAAGTAAAACACCAATATTATCATGCATATCACGGTTAATCCGTAGCCTTTCAGACGTGATTGCCTCTACATATTCGTGATGCTGCTGCAGGCTTCGCGCGATCATCGCGTTGAGCGTTTTGGCACGTTCCAAATCTGCCGAGGAAAACAATCGTGCGCCCTGGCGTGCCCACTCCAGCCGCAGCCCGGGGAGACCCGCAATCGGCGCGAGCCTGAGCGCCGCCCCATCATCGAGGAGCGCGGTTGCCGAAAACTCGCCCTGTTCAAGCGGCATCACTTTCAACGGGTTGAACAGATCCCTCCAGAAGGCCTCCAACAATCCCTGTTGCTGCGCGGCGTCCATCGCATGAGCGATCTCGGTGATACGCTTGTAGAGCACTTCTGCAGGGAGCGAGTGATTGCGCCGAAGCCAGCGCCCGACCGCCTCGCGGAACGGCAAATAGACGATGCCCACCGCCGCCAACGCAATCCCGAGCGCCGGAGCACGATCCAGCGACAGCCCGTAGATCAACGCCGCATCAAGCAGCAGCAAAAGCGCCACGCCAAACCCATAAAACATAAACCTGAACGACCATGTCGATAGATCAAACAGGCGATAGCGCAGCACCCCCATCGCGATACCGACATAGATCAGCAGGAAGAACAGGAAAGCGGTGCTTTGTTCGAGGAACGGCGGCAGGTTCAGCAAGGCCGGCACGACGGAGGTGAGCACAAAGCCGCCCGCTCCAACCCCGATCGACATGCCGAGCCAGCCCAGCATCGCGCGCGCCCGTGGATCGCGACGGTTAACAATGACCTGCGCGATGATTGCCACCAGCAGAACCACCATGATCGCTGCGATCATATCCTGCAGCAAACCGACATGTTGCGGCCAGTTCCCCAATTGAAGAAAGGCAATACAGCCGCTGATCACCCCCAAGGGCAACCAAAGCACCGCGCGCGGCACGATCCGGCGCGGGTAG
>JAQTYE010000025.1 GCA_028749255.1 Paracoccaceae bacterium
TGGCGCTGTCGGATATCTATGCCAAGGGGATCGAGGGCGCACGCACGCAGGTGCAATCGACCAAGGCCTCGGTCGAGAACCTCAACCTGCTGCAGGCGGGCAAGGGCGAGTTGGCCTTTGCACTGGGGGATTCGGTCAAATACGCCTGGGAAGGCAATACCGAGGTCGGCTTCAAGGCGCCGCTGACCAAGCTGCGCGCGATTGCGGCGATCTATCCCAACGTGATCCAGATCGCGGCGCTGACCGATAGCGGCGTCAAGACGGTGGCGGATCTGAAGGGCAAGAGCCTGTCGGTGGGCGCGGCGAAATCGGGCACCGAGCTGAACGCGCGCGCGATTTTCGGCGCATCGGGCATGAGCTATGACGATCTGGGCAAGCTGGAATACCTGCCGTTCTCGGAATCGGTCGAGCTGCTGAAAAACCGCCAACTGGATGCGACGCTGCAATCCTCGGGGCTGGGGAATGCCGCGCTGAAGGATCTGTCCACTTCGCAGGCGATCACCTTCGTGTCGGTTCCGGTTGATGTCGCCACCTCGCTTGGGGCGCCCTATGTCGCCAGTGCGATCCCGGCGGGCACCTATGAAGGCCAGACCGAAGACGTGCCGACCGTGGCCGTCGTGAACTTCCTTGTCACGCATGAGGATGTGTCCGACGAGGTCGCCTATCAGATGACCAAACTGCTGTTTGAAAACCTCGACACGCTCAAGGCCGCGCATAGCGCCGCGGGCGGCATCTCGATCGAGAATGCGGTCAAAGGGTCTCCCATCCCGCTGCACCCGGGCGCCGAGCGCTATTACAAAGAACAAGGTCTGCTCTGATCGCACAGGACAGTCTTTGGGCGGCCCGGCACGCCGGGCCCCCATTGCAGGGAGAATAGAATGGAACAGACCAAACACCACCTGCCCGATGACGAACTCGGGCTGCACGATCCGCTGGCTGAAAGCTTTCCCGAGACGATGGAAGGCCGGGTGCTGTTCTGGCTCGCCTTTGCCTTCTCGGTGTTTCAGGTGTCGATTGCGGCCCACGTCATCGACCTGCCCAGCCAGATCGTGCGGGCGGTCCATGTCGGCTTCCTGCTGGCCATCGGCCTGCCGCTGCTGGCGATCGCCAAACATCGCGGCCCGCTGAACAAGGCCTTTGCCTATCTTCTGGCGGCGACTGGCGTGGCCGTCGCGGCCTATCAATGGGTTGAATACACGCCGCTTTTGATGCGGGCGGGCGATCCGCTGGTGCTCGACATCGTGTTGGGGGTGGCGGCGCTGGTCACGATTTTCTGCGCGGCCTGGATGTTGATGGGGCCCGCGCTGCCGATCATCGCGGGCATCTTCCTGTCCTATGCGCTGTGGGGCGAATACCTGCCCGCGCCGCTGGACCATCGCGGCTATGATTTCAGTCAGGTGATCGACCACCTGACCTATGGCACCGAAGGCATCTACGGCATCCCGGTCTATGTGTCGGCGACCTATATTTTCCTGTTCATCCTGTTTGGCGCGTTTCTGGAAAAGGCCGGGATGATCAAGCTGTTTACCGATGTCAGCCTTGGGCTCGTCGGGCACAAGATGGGCGGCGCGGCCAAGGTCTCGGTGCTGTCCTCGGGGCTGATGGGCACGATTTCCGGTTCGGGGGTGGCGAATGTCGTGACCACCGGCCAGTTCACGATCCCGCTGATGAAAAGCTTCGGCTATCGCCCGGCCTTCGCGGGCGGGGTCGAGGCCACCGCCTCGATGGGCGGGCAGATCATGCCGCCGGTGATGGGGGCCGTGGCCTTCGTCATGGCCGAAACCCTGGGCGTCGAATATGTCGAGGTGGTCAAGGCCGCGCTGATCCCGGCGATCCTGTATTTCCTGGGCGTCTTCTGGATGGTGCATTTGGAGGCGGGCAAGCGCGACCTGCGCGGCCTGAAACCCGAAGAGCTGCCCTCGGCCAAAAAGGCGCTGAAAGAGGGGTGGTTCCTGATCCTGCCGCTGGGTGTTTTGGTCTATCTGCTGTTCTCGGGCTACACGCCGCTGTTTGCGGGCACGGTCGGGTTGGCGCTGACGGGGCTTTTGATCCTGGGCGGCTCGGTCGCGCTGGGTTTGCCTGCGGGGGTTCTGCGGGTGATTTTCTGGGTCTTTCTGGGCCTGATCGCCGCCGCCTTCTTCAAGCTGGGACTGAACATCGTGCTGGCCGCGCTGGCGGTGCTGATCGCGATCAGCATCTTTTCCAAGGGCGGGCGCGAGACGCTGGCGCTGTGCCGGGACAGCCTGGCCGAAGGCGCCAAGACCGCGCTGCCGGTGGGGATTGCCTGTGCGCTGGTCGGTGTGATCATCGGCGTGATGACCCTGACCGGGGCGGCCAACACCTTTGGCCAGTATATCGTGGGCGTCGGCCAGAACAGCCTGTTCCTGTCGCTGGTGCTGACGATGATCACCTGCATCGTGCTGGGGATGGGGATTCCGACGATCCCGAACTACATCATCACCTCGTCGATCGCGGGGCCGGCGCTGCTGGCGCTGGGGGTGCCGCTGATCGTCAGCCACATGTTCGTGTTCTACTTCGGCATTCTGGCGGATCTGACGCCGCCCGTTGCGCTGGCCTGTTTTGCCGCGGCCCCGATTGCCAAGGAAAGCGGCCTGCGCATTAGTTTCGAGGCGGTCAAGGTTGCTGCGGCGGGCTTCGTCGTGCCGTTCATCGCGGTCTATACCCCCGCGCTGATGCTGCAAGACGGTGGTCCGCTGGCCGAGGCGATCGGCTATGCCCCGGCGGTGGCCTATGTCGTGGTCAAGGCGGTGCTTGCGCTCGGGCTTTGGGGGGCTGCGGTGATCGGCTGGCTGGGCCGCCCGCTGGCGCTGTGGGAACGCGCCATCGCCATGGCCGGGGCCTTTTGTCTGGTCGCCGCACTGGCGCTGACCGATGAGCTGGGCTTTGCCTGCGCGGCGGTGTTCTTTGCCCTGCTGTGGATGCGGCGCCGTCGGGCGGTGGCATGAGCGGTTGCCTGATGGCGGGGGCGCTGGGACTGGCGCTCTCGGCCTCGGGCCAGTTCAGCCTTGAATGGACCCATTCGGTCGAGAAAGAAGGCTGGCGCGAGGTCTGGGCGGTGGAAGAGGGCCGGATGCGGCTGGTCGAGGCCGCCGTCAAAGGCTCGGGCGCGGGGATGGAACCCGGGCCCGAGGGCCGCTTCGTGGATGGCTGGTGGGTCTGGGCGCCGCACAGCCCGCCGGTGCCCGAATTGATCCTTGCCGCCTCTGGTGAAACACCTTCGGGCTGGTTGCTGTGCGGGGCCGAGTGTGTGACGCTGGGCGTCGAGCCGGGCGCCCCGATCCATCTGCGCCCCTGCGAGGAGTGATGGTGTCTGATCGCGAACCGCGCCGAACCGTGAAACGAGCGACACGGGCGTGGCGCAGTCCGGCGCTTGTGACGGTTTTTCCGGTGATCGTGGTTGCGCTGCTGGCGGGGGGGCTGGCCTGGCGCAGCGCCCTGCACAGTATCGACGCGCGGCTTGAGCAAAGCCTGATCCTGTCGCTGCGCGCGTTGGAAACCGAAATCGACCGCTTTCGCTATCTGCCAAAGGTGACGGGCGAGGATGCCCGGATTCAGGCCGCTATCCGCAGCCCGCAAGACGCCGCCACCATCGACGCCGCCAACCGCTATTTGCAACGCGTTACCCGGCTGGCGGGGGCAAGCCACCTGTATCTGATGGATGCGGCGGGGCAGACGCTGGCGGCCTCGAACTGGGATGTCGCCGAAAGCTTCGTCGGAAATAATTACAGTTTTCGGCCCTATTTTCGCGAAGCGATCAAAACCGGATCCGGGGGGTTTTATGCCATTGGCGTCACCACCGGCACGCCGGGGTATTTTCTGGCCGCGCGCATTGACCTTGCCGAGGGTCAGCACGGGGTCGTTGTCGTCAAGGTGGTGCTGGATGCGCTGGAACAGGCCTGGGCAGATGCAGGACAGGCGATTGCGGTGGCGGATGCGGATGGCATCGTCTTTCTGTCGGGCGAACCGGACTGGCGCTATCGCCCGCTGGACCCGTTGCCGCCCGATGCGTTGGAGCGACTGAGCGCGCAACGCACCTATTTCGGGGCCGAAGTGAAGGCCGCCGCCCCGCTGTTGCAAGGCGGTGCGCGCTGGATTTTTGACGGGACCGGCGCACGGATGCGGACTCGGGACGCGCCCTTCAGCGCCGAGTGGCGGATGCTGGCGGCGGCCCCGGTCATACCCGCGGTGTTGGGCGCCTTGGGCTGGGGCGCGGGGGCGGCGCTGGCCTGGGGGCTGGGTATCGGGCTGGCCAAGATCCAGCGACAACGGCAACAACTGGTCACCCTGCGCCTGCGTCAGTCCGAACTGCTGGAACGCAAGGTGGCCGAGCGCACCCGGATGCTGGCCCGCGAAATCGAAGCCCGCCGCCAGACCGAGGCCGAGTTGCGCGCGGCCCAGGAAACCCTGATCCATTCCGAAAAGATGGCGGCCCTGGGCCGGATGTCGGCGGCAATCGTGCATGAGGTCAGTCAGCCCCTTGCCGCGATGGAGGCAACGCTGGCGGCCGCCGAAATCTCGCTTGACCGGGCGCCCGAGCGCACCGGGGCGCGGATTGAAACCGCGCGCAACCTGATCCGTCGGATGCAGCGCACGATCAAGCATCTGAAATCCTTCTCGCGCAAGGAAGGTGGCACGCTGGAGGAGGTCAGCGCGCTCAGTGCCGCGCAAAGCGCGCTGGAACTGGTGCAGCCGCGCGCGCGTGCCATTGGCATCGCCCCGACGTTGCAGGCCCCGGACGCGCCGATTTTGGTCAAGGCGGGGCGGGTCCGGCTGGAAATGGTTCTGGTGAACCTGTTGCTGAATGCGCTGGATGCGGTCGAGGGCAGGGCGGGGGCAGCGGTCACGCTGGATCTGTCGGTGCGGCAGGGCATGGTGCATCTGACGGTTGCCGACACAGGCCCCGGCATCGCCCCCGAGGATCTGCCCCGCGTGACCGAGCCGTTCTTTTCAACCAAGACCAGCAGCGAGGGGTTGGGCCTTGGCCTTGCCATTTCGCAGGCCATCCTGTCTGAATTCGGTGGCGAGTTGCAGATCGAAACGGCACCCGGTCAGGGCACGCGGATGACGGCGGTTTTGCCCTTGCTCGAAAAGGCGCAGGCATGAGTGCATTGATCCATATCGTCGAGGATGACGCCGATCACCGGGCCGCGCTGTGCGATCTGATCGAGGCCAGCGGGTTCGACGCGCGCGGCTTTGCCTCGGGCGAGGCCGCCCTGGCCGCGCGCCCCGGCCCCAATCTGGTGATCACCGATCTGCGGATGCCGGGGATGGACGGGTTCGCGCTGCTGGATGCGCTCAAGGCGCGGACGCCCGGTCTGCCGGTGATCTTGATCACCGGGCATGGCGATGTGCCCCACGCGGTGCGTGCCATGCGGATGGGAGCCGAAGATTTTCTGGAAAAACCCTATGACGCCGCGCATCTGCTGGCGGTTGTGGACCGGGCCTTGCGCGCGGCGGCCACCCGTGCCGAACTGGACCGGCTGCAATCAGAACTGCTGCGCAAGGACGGGGCCGAGATCCTTGGCCGTTCCGCCCCGATCGAGGCCTTGCGGGCGCGGATTGCGGCGCTTGCGCCACTGGATCTGGATGTCATCATCACCGGCGAGACCGGCACCGGCAAGGAACTGGTGGCGCGCGCGTTGCATATGGCCAGTCCGCGCGCGGCCGGGCCTTTTGTGGCGATCAACTGCGCGGCGCTGCCCGACAGCCTGTTCGAGATTGAAATCTTCGGCCATGTCGCGGGGGCCTTCCCCGGCGCACAGGACAAGCCCGGCAAGCTCGAGGTCGCGTCGGGCGGGACGCTGGTGCTGGACGAGATCGAGGCGACACCGCGGGCCGCGCAGGTCAAGCTGCTGCGCGCGTTGCAGGAACGGCAGGTCGAGCGGCTGGGAGAGAACACGCCGCGTCCACTGGATCTGCGGATCATCGCGCTGTCAAAGACTGATCTGCGCGGCCTGACGCTGGATGACAGCTTTCGCCCCGACCTGTTCTATCGTCTGGCTGGCGCCGAGATCGGGTTGGAGCCGCTGCGGGCCTTGGGCGATGATATTGCGCTGTTGTTTTCGCATTTCACCGGGCTGGCCGCGCGGCGCTACGGGCGCGAACAACCCGAACTGCCCTACCTGTTCCGTCAGCAGTTGCAGCGCCGCCCGTGGCCCGGCAATGTGCGTGAGCTAAAGGCACTGGCCGAACGCGTCGCGCTTGGGCTGGAGTTGCCCGCCGCCGCGCCTGATGCGCCTGCCACCACGCAAGACCCGCCGCAAACCTTGACTGAAAAACTGGCGGCCTTCGAGGCGCGGGAAATCCGCGCCATGTTGGAGCGCTGCCGTGGCAACACCGAACGGGCAGCCCAAGCCCTTGGCATTGCGCGGCGCACCCTGAATGACAAGATCGCCCGCTACGGCATCCGCGTTTAGGCGGGGCTGCGCCGGTATTGCCCCGATCTTGCGCGGTGGGGGCGTTCTGGCGATACGGCACGGTTCGGTCAGGTGCGGTGAAAAATGCGCGCACGATCCTCAGCCAAAATTGTCAGCCAAATGCGGAAAGACGCGCGCGGCTCAGGCGTGCTGCGGTGCAAGCAGGATGTCGATGTAGAACGTGGTGCCGGTGCCAAGGTGGCTTTCATAGGAAATCGCGCCGCCCATGCGTTCGATCAGGAGTTTTGCGATATGCATCCCGAGCCCGGACCCGCCGGACACCCGTGAGGCGGAATTTTCTACCTGCTTGAACCTTCCGAAAACCTGGCCCTCTTCGTTCTCAGGGATGCCGATTCCGCTGTCCTGAATCGCAAATCGCAGCTTTGCACCGATCACTTCAGTCGAGCACCGGACCTGTCCCCCCTTGGGAGAGAACTTGACCGCGTTCGAGATGACATTTCCAACGACCTGCTTCAGACGATCAGGGTCGGCGCGCACCGGCCTGTTTTTCGGTTCCGAGGTGATGGTCAGGTGCACCTGCGTTTCCGCGGCATAAGCTTCGTATTCCTCGACGACATCGCGCAGGAATGCGTCCGCGTCCAGATCTTGCAGGTCAAGCGTTATGGAGCTCAGGTCGATTTTCTGCAGGTCGAGAACATCGTCAATGAGTTTCAACAGCCGGAGGCTGTTCCTTTGGGCGATGGTCAGCAAGTTCCTGACGGGTTCGCTGACCTCCCCGGCAAATCCATGAAGCGCCAGGTCCAACCCACCTTTCACAGATGTCATGGGGGTGCGCAATTCGTGGCTGATCATCGCAAGGAACTGGGATTTCGCGTGATTGGCGGCCTCGGCATGGGCGACGGCCTCGCGCAGGGCCTCGGCCGAACGTTCCCGTTCCGTGATATCGACCAAAGAGACGGACCACCCCAGAAGATTGCGTTTGGTCTGGATCGGGCTTTCAATGGGAAGGGCGCGCGGGTCGAAAACCCGTTCCCCAAATCTGATCGGCTCCACGTTCTGGAATTCGCCGGTTCTTCTGAAAAATTTCAGAATCGGGCCAATCTTTTCAAGGTGGTCGAGCGTTTCGCCATATTTCGGCATTTTCTTGCCAAACAACGCAATCGCCGCAGAGTTTGCCCCGGCAAACCGCCCCATGGAATCCATGATGATCACCGGGTCATGGGTGGCGTAGAACAGAAGGTTTCGCCCCTGCGCCTCGGTGTCCATCATGGTGTTGTTCAAAAGCAGCCAACTGAACGCGATGAGGACAACCGCAAACATGAACGGTGTCGGGTCGAACCCGAAAATCGTGACCCCCCAGAACACATAGGACATATTCGCCACCAGCGGGGCGATTGTGATCAGGATCAATATGCCCAGGAATGGCCGGATATTCTTTTTGGCTTTGAAAAAGGCATAGACGAGCACGCTCAGGGCGCTGACCACAAAAATATAAAGAACCGAGGCGACGGCAAAGAAAAGAGGCCCGTGGTCGTAATAGACATACGCCTCGCCTTCCTGTGTCACAAGCCGCGTGTCGGTGCCGTACAGCAGGTGCGTCTGACTGTTCGTAAGGGCGATGGTCGCCACCAGGGCAGGCAGACCGATATAGAGCACAAGCCGGATCGGCTTGGTCCGCTGGTTCGTGTTCATCGTATAGTCGAAAATGAAGAACGCCCAGGCGATTGGCAGCAGGGTTATTCCGGGCCACGCCGCCAAGGACCAGCTTACCTTGCAGGTTTCCCCCTGTGAGGCCAAATCGAACCCGACGGTGAAAAGCCACCAAAGCATCGCCGAGAAGGCCACAACAAAGGCGGGCTTGCCAGAAAAGCGATTGTTCCGTGCAACCCACGCCAATATCAGTGCGCAAATCGCCCACAGTGTTGCGATAGCTGCAGATGCAAAGGTGAATTCCAAATTCGCCAGGCAGGTCATGGTCTACCTTAACAGACTAGGTTGGCACGTTGAGCTGTGTAGGGGCATGATCACATTAAGGTTTTTTCGGAGCGGCGCGGGCGACGGTTCAGGTCGCACAAAACAAGCTGCGTCCCTATGTGTTCAGGTTGATCACCATGGAAGCGACGCTACATTGTGAAGGCTTTGAAAACAAGGCGAAATGCCCACCCCAAGAGGGCACCCCGCAGGGCCTGGGACTCATGCCCGGAACAGGACGGTAGCGGTGCGGGCAATGGCCGAGAGGAACAGCTTTGATGCTGGAACCGCCTCCCAATATGGATTGTTGCGATCCCACCTTGGCACGTCGCTGCCACCGGGGGGCGGTTGCAGCATCGGAGCCGCGTGGCGCCAGGCGCCCGATCTTCAACAAAATGGAAGATCTATTCGTCACGTTTCAGGAGAATTTTGGTGGAGCCAATCGGGATCGAACCGACGACCTCTTGAATGCCATTCAAGCGCTCTCCCAACTGAGCTATGGCCCCACCGGAGGTCCGCGATGCGCTGTGGGCGTGTCGCGTGGGGGGTCTATAAGGCCCTGCCAAACCCGGTGCAAGAGGTATTTTGGGCGCCGCCGCGAAAAACTTGTGGGGCTGTTTCGCGCGCTGCGGAGCCCAAATGACAAAGCGCGAGGCAATGCCCCGCGCTTGTCCGTCTGTCCCATTTTCGGGGATCAGCTTTCGTCGTCACCTGTGCTGACATCGGCGATATCGTCGAGCGAGACGTTGTCGTCTTCGTCATCCTCGAGCAGATCGTCGTCGATATCCACATCGGCGGCATCATCGTCCAGATCGTCATCGGGCAGATCTTCGGCCTCGACTTCACGCTCACGGGTCGCAGACTTGTCAGCCACCACAATCCGGCCACGGCCAGCCGTCAGGCTTTCGAGCGAGAAGCTGTTGGCACAGACCGGGCAGGTCAGCGGGTCTTTATTCAGGTCGTAGAACCGGCTCGCGCAATGCGGGCAGAGGCGCTTGACGCCCCATTCCTCTTTCGGCATGGAATTCTCCTGGCATCGCTCTATTCAGAGAGTCGGAGCCGCTTGCCACACTGGGCGCGGGGTGTCAAAGCCTTTTCGTCCCTTGCCTGTTCAGTGGTGCCATTCGGGCACCGTTTCCACCCATTTCCCCGGAGCCGCCCGTGACCCGCCGCCATCTGCCCGATGCCCCCGAGATTGCGCTGGTGCTGCGCCGGTCCGCCCGGGCGCGGCGGTTCAGCCTGCGGGTGTCACGGATTGACGGCCAGGTGACCCTGACCTTGCCCACCCACGCCCGCGAAGCCGAGGCACTGGCCTTTGCCCGCGACCAGACCGAATGGCTGCGCCGCGCATTGGCGCAAAGCCCGGCGGCCGAACGCCCCGAACCGGGCGGCACGGTCCTGTTCGAGGGCGAAGCGCGACGGATCGTCGAGGGCGCCGTGCGCACCCCCCGGCTTGACGGGGCCACGCTGATCGTGCCGCCCGGGATTGACCGGCTGGCCGCGCGGCTGGAGGCGTTCTTCAAGGTCTGCGCCAGGCAGCGCCTGCAGGCCACCACCGAGCACTATGCGGCGCAGCTTGGTCGCCCCTTCCGGCGGATCACCTTGCGCGACACACGCTCGCGCTGGGGCTCGTGTGCGCATGATGGATCGCTGAGCTACAATTGGCGGCTGATCATGGCGCCCCCCGGAGTATTGGACTATGTCGCCGCGCATGAGGTCGCGCATCTGGAACAGATGAACCATTCGCCCGCCTTCTGGGCCGTGGTGGAACGCTTGCGGCCCGGCTATGTCGCCGAGCGCGCCTGGCTGAAACGCCATGGCAGCGCATTGCACGCGATGCGATTTCGCGCGTGACAGGTGATTGACGGCGGATCAATTTGTGATCACAAACGATGCATGACGACCATCAGCACGCGCCCGATTGAAACCGCAGCCCATGACCGACTGTATCGCAGCCTGCGTCAGCAGATCATGCATGGCGAGTTGTTGCCGGGGCAACCGCTGACGCTGCGGGGCCTTGGCAAACAATATGGCGTGTCGATGACCCCCGCGCGCGAGGCGTTGCGGCGGTTGGTGGCCGAGGGCGCGCTGATGCTGTCCTCCTCGGGGCGAGTCGGCACGCCCGAATTGTCAAATGACCGGATCGAGGAACTGGCCGCGCTGCGTGCGCTGATCGAGCCGGAACTGGCGGCGCGGGCCCTGCCGCGCGCGCATCTGGCGCTGATCGACCGACTGAGCGCGATCAACACCGCCAATGCCGAGGCGGTCGCGAAGCAGGATCCGGTCGGCTATATCCGCACCAATCTGGAATTTCACCGCACGCTTTATCTGCGCGCGCAGGCGCCCGCGATGCTGGCGGTGATCGAAACCGTCTGGCTGCAACTGGGGCCGACGATGAGCGCGCTTTACAACCGGGTGTCGCGCAATGAGCCGCCGCGCCACCACAGGATGATTCTGGCGGCCTTGCGCGCGGGGGATGAACCGTCGCTGCGGTTGGCGGTGCGCACCGATGTGACCCAGGGCCTGCGCCATCTGGCAGGCTAGGGCCCAGGGGCGCTGCCCCCTTTGCGCTGCGCGCAAATTCCCCCGGAGTATTTTCGCCAAGAAGAAGGGCTGATTTCTTCTTGGTCCAAATACTCAAATCTGCCCGTGCCGCAGGCGCGCCAACGTAAAAGGGCGGCCCGAAGGCCGCCCGTTCCGTGTGCGTCTGTTTGCCCGGCTCAGGCGTGGATCGCGCCGTCGCCGCAGGCCAGGGCGGCTTCGCGTACCGCTTCCGAATAGGTCGGGTGCGCGTGGCAGGTCAGCGCGATATCCTGCGCCGAGGCGCCGAATTCCATCGCCACGCAGATCTCGTGGATCAGATCGCCCGCCGCAGGGCCGATGATGTGGCAGCCCAGAATGCGGTCGGTTGCGGCGTCGACGATCAGTTTCACGAAACCGTCGGCCTGGAACACCGCCTTGGCGCGGCCATTGCCCATGAAGCTGAACTTGCCGACCTTGTAGGCGCGGCCTTCCTGCTTCAGCACTTCTTCGGTCTTGCCGACCGAGGCGACCTCGGGGGTGGTGTAGATCACGCCGGGGATCACGTCATAATTCACATGACCATGCTTGCCCGCGATGACTTCGGCCACCGCCATGCCTTCGTCTTCGGCCTTGTGGGCCAGCATCGGGCCGACAATTGCGTCACCGATGGCATAGATACCCGCGACATTGGTGGCCCAATGATTGTTGGTCTTGATCTGACCGCGCGGCAGCATTTCGACGCCCGCAGCCTCCAGCCCCAGCCCGGTGGTGTAGGGCTTGCGGCCTGTCGCCACCAGAACCACCTCGGCATCCAGCGTGTGCTCGCTGTCATCCTTGCGCAGCTTGTAGGTGACGGCGTTCTTGCCTTTGCCCTTGGCCACGCCCTGTACAGCCGCGCCAAGCACGAATTTCAGGCCCTGTTTTGCAAGGATTTTCTGGAAGTTTTTCGCGACTTCGCCATCCATGCCCGGGGTGATCGCGTCGAGATATTCGACCACGGTCACCTCGGTGCCCAGACGCGCATAGACCGAGCCCATTTCCAGACCGATTACGCCCGCGCCGATGACAACCATCGACTTGGGGATTTTCGGCAGGGCCAGCGCGCCGGTCGAGGTGACAACGGTGTCTTCGTCGATCTCGATGCCGGGCAGCGAGGCGGGTTCGGACCCGGTCGCGATGACGATGTTCTTGGCGGTGTGGATCTCGTCGCCGACCTTGACCTGACCGGCGGCGGGGATCGAGCCCCAGCCCTGCAGATAGGTCCCCTTGTTCTTTTTGAACAGGAACTCGATGCCCTTGGTGTTGCCGTCGATCACTTCTTGCTTGTAGCCCTGCATCTTCGCCCAGTCGACTTTGACCTTGGCGCCCATCAGGCCCATTTTCTCGAAGTTCTCGTGAACCTCATGCAGGTGGTGCGTGGCATTCAGCAACGCCTTCGAGGGGATGCAGCCGACGTTGAGGCAGGTGCCCCCCAGGGCGCCGCGGCCCTCGACACAGGCGGTTTTAAGGCCCAGCTGGGCGCAGCGGATGGCGCAGACATAGCCGCCGGGGCCGCCGCCGATAACGATAACGTCAAATTCAGCCATGTGAGGCTCCTATCATCTGGCCGGGGAGGGGATCGACCCGGCGTGTCGCGTGGTCCCGACGACCCGGGGGCCGACTGCCCCCGGACCCCCGTGAGTATTTCCGCCAGGAGAAACGGGGGGCGGGATGAAAAGGGGCGGCGCTTGGCCGCCCCCAGGGATCACAGATCCAGCAGCAGGCGGCGCGGATCTTCCAGCGCTTCCTTGACGCGCACCAGGAAGGTGACGGCACCTTTGCCATCAACGATGCGGTGATCGTAGGACAGGGCCAGATACATCATCGGACGGATCACGACCTGACCATTGATCGCCATCGGGCGGTCCTGGATCTTGTGCATGCCCAGAATACCCGATTGCGGCGGGTTCAGAATGGGCGAGGACATCAGCGAGCCATAAACGCCACCGTTCGAGATGGTGAACGTGCCGCCCTGCATTTCGGCCATCGACAGCTTGCCGTCCCGGGCGCGACGGCCTTTTTCGGCGATGGCTTTCTCGATTTCGGCAAACGACATCTGGTCGGCGTCGCGGATCACCGGAACCACCAGACCCGTGGGGGTGCCAGCGGCCACGCCCATGTGGACGTAGTGTTTATAGACGATGTCGCCGCCGTCGATTTCGGCGTTCACTTCGGGCACTTCTTTCAGCGCATGGCAGCAGGCCTTGGTGAAGAACGACATGAAGCCCATGCGGACGCCGTGCTTTTTCTCGAACGCGTCTTTGTATTCGTTGCGCAGCGCCATCACCTCGGTCATGTCCACCTCGTTATAGGTGGTCAGCATCGCGGCGGTGTTCTGGCTGTCTTTCAGGCGGCGCGCGATGGTGGCGCGCAGACGGGTCATCTTGACGCGTTCTTCGCGGGCGGCATCATCGGCCGGAACCGGGGCGCGCGGGGCGCTGGCCGGGGTGGGCGCGATGGACACGGCCGGGGCCTTGGGCGCGGCGGCAGCAGCGGCCACGTCTTCTTTCATGATGCGGCCATCTTTGCCAGTGCCGGTGACCTGCGCGGGCGACAGCCCCGCTTCGGCCATCGCCTTTTTGGCCGAGGGCGCATCTTCGACGTCTTTGCCTGCCGGGGCGGCAGCCGCCGGAGCAGGGGCCGCAGCGGCCGCAGCCGGGGCCGGGGCGGCGCCAGCGGCACCTTCGGCGACGACGGCCAGTTTGGCGCTGGCGTCAACCGTGGTGCCTTCTGCGGCGAGGATCTCGGTCAGGATGCCTGCGACGGGCGAGGGCACCTCGACCGAGACTTTGTCGGTTTCGAGTTCGCACAGCATCTCGTCTTGCGCGACAGCGTCGCCCACTTTCTTGAACCAGGTGGAAACCGTGGCTTCCGACACGCTTTCGCCCAGAGCAGGCACCATTACGTCCGTCATTTTGACCTCTTGAGATTGCGGCACGGTTCCCTCCTCAGAACGCGGGCCTTCGGATTTTTGTTGCGTGGCGGGCGCGGCGCCAGCCCCGGAAGACAGAGTGGCAAGCAGCGCGTTGACGCCAACGGTCTGCCCTTCGGCGGCGACGATTTCGCCCAAAACCCCGGCGGCAGGCGCCGGGACCTCGACGGTCACCTTATCGGTTTCCAGTTCACACAGCATTTCGTCGGCGGCGACCTGGTCACCCGGTTTCTTGAACCAGGTGGCCACCGTTGCCTCGGAGACACTTTCGCCGAGCGTGGGGACGCGGACTTCGATCGTCATTGATCAACCCTCCAGCGCGTCATGGACGAGCGCTTCCTGCTCGGCCTTGTGACGCGAAGCCAGGCCGGTCGCGGGCGAGGCCGAAGCGGCACGGCCCGCGTACCGCGGACGGCTGTGCTTGGCGTCGATCTTGGACAGAACCCATTCGATGTTCGGTTCGACGAAGGTCCAGGCGCCCTGGTTCTTCGGCTCTTCCTGACACCAGACGATTTCGGCATCCTTGAAGCGGTTCAGTTCCTTGACCATCGAATGCGCGGGGAACGGATAGAACTGTTCCAGACGCAGCAGATAGACGTTGTCCAGCGCGCGTTTGTCGCGCTCGGCCAGCAGATCATAATAGACCTTGCCCGAGCAGATCACGACGCGCTTGATTTCGGCGTCGGGTTTCACCTGGAAGGTCGAGTTGCAGTATTTCTGCGCAACGTCGGCATCATCCCACATCACCCGGCGGAAGAACGAGCCAGTGGTGAATTCCTCGGCTTTCGACACGCACAGCGGATGCCGCAGCAGCGATTTCGGCGTCATCAGGATCAACGGCTTGCGGAAGTTGCGGTGAATCTGACGGCGCAGGATGTGGAAATAGTTCGCCGGCGTCGAGCAGTTTGCAACGATCCAGTTGTCTTCGGCCGAGTTCTGCAAGAACCGCTCCAGACGCGCCGAGCTGTGCTCGGGGCCCTGACCTTCGAAGCCATGCGGCAACAAGCAGACCAGACCCGACATCCGCAGCCATTTGCGTTCGCCCGAGTTGATGAACTGGTCGAACATGATCTGCGCGCCGTTGGCGAAATCGCCGAACTGGGCTTCCCACATGGTCAGCGCGTTCGGTTCCGCCAGGGTGTAGCCGTATTCGAAGCCCAGCACCGCATATTCCGACAGCATCGAGTCGATCACTTCATACCGCGCCTGACCCGCCTTGATATGGTTCAGCGGGTAGTAGCGTTCTTCGGTGGTCTGGTCGATCAGGCCGGAATGGCGCTGGCTGAAGGTGCCGCGCGTGCAGTCCTGCCCCGACAGGCGCACCGGGAAGCCTTCGGCGGCAAGCGAGCCAAAGGCGACTGCCTCGGCGGTTGCCCAGTCGAAGCCCGCACCGGTTTCGAACATCTTGGCCTTGTTATCCAGCTGTCGGCCCACGGTCTTGTGCAGGTCGAAATTCTGCGGCGGGGTGGACAGCGCGCGGCCCACCTCGGCGAAGGCTTCGGGGCTGACCGAGGTCACGCCCGCATCGTAATCGCCACGTTCGCGGTCCAGATGTTTCCAGCGGCCATCCAGCCAGTCGGCTTTGTTCGGCTTGAAGTTCTTGCCGATCTCGAACTCTTCGTTCAGGTGCGACTGGAACGCGGCTTTCATATCCTCGATCTCGCCTTCGGGGATCAGCCCGTCGGCCACCAGACGCTCGGTATACAGTTGCAGCGTGGTTTTATGGCCCTTGATGTTCTTGTACATTACCGGGTTGGTGAACATCGGCTCGTCGCCTTCGTTGTGACCGAAGCGACGGTAGCAGAACATGTCAAGCACCACATCCTTGTGGAACTTCTGGCGGAACTCGATCGCCACTTTGGCGGCATGCACCACGGCTTCCGGGTCATCGCCGTTGACGTGGAAGATCGGCGCTTCGACCATCAGCGCGATGTCGGTCGGGTAGGGCGACGAGCGCGAGAAATGCGGCGCAGTGGTGAAGCCGATCTGGTTGTTCACCACGATATGAATGGTGCCGCCGGTGCGGTGACCTTTCAGGCCCGACAGACCGAAGCATTCCGCCACGACGCCCTGACCGGCAAAAGCCGCATCGCCGTGCAGCAAGATCGGCAGCACCGCAATCCGATCCATGTCGTTCAGCTGGTCTTGCTTGGCGCGGACCTTGCCCAGAACGACGGGGTTCACCGCCTCCAGGTGGCTCGGGTTCGCGGTCAGCGACAGGTGGACCTTGTTGCCGTCGAATTCGCGGTCCGACGAGGCGCCGAGGTGATATTTCACGTCGCCCGAACCGTCCACGTCATCGGGTTTGTAGCTGCCGCCCTGGAATTCGTGGAAAATCGCGCGGTAGGGTTTGTTCATCACGTTGGCCAGCACCGACAGACGACCACGGTGCGGCATGCCGATCACGACCTCTTTCAGGCCCAGCTGACCGCCGCGCTTGATGATGCCTTCCATCGCCGGGATCAGCGCTTCGCCACCGTCAAGGCCGAAGCGTTTGGTGCCCATGTATTTGACATGCAGGAACTTTTCAAAGCCTTCGGCCTCGACCAGCTTGTTCAGGATGGCGCGGCGGCCTTCGCGGGTGAACTGGATTTCCTTGCCGTAGCCCTCGATCCGCTCTTTCAGCCAGGCGGCCTCTTCGGGGTTCGAGATATGCATGTATTGCAGCGCGAAGGTGCCGCAATAGGTGCGTTTCAGCACGTCGATGATCTGCCGCATCGAGGCGATCTGCAGGCCCAGCACGTTGTCGATGAAGATCGGACGATCCATGTCGCTTTCCGCGAACCCATAGGATTTCGGGTCAAGTTCGGGGTGCAGCGCATTGTCGGTCATTTTCAGGGGGTCGAGATCGGCGATCAGGTGGCCGCGGATCCGGTAGGCGCGAATGATCATCAGTGCGCGGATCGAATCCAGAACGGCGCGTTTGATCGCCTCGTCGGACACTTCAACGCCCGCCGCAGCGGCCTTTTCCTTGATCTTCTTGCCTGCGGCCTTGCCCTCGACGGGGGCAGGCCATTCGCCGGTCAGTGCGGCGGTCAGGTCATCATTGGCGGTCGGCGGCCAATCCGCACGGTCCCACGACGCCCCCTGCGCCGATTTCTTCACATCCAGCTCGGCATCGCCAAGCGAGTAGAAAAAAGCAGCCCAGGCCGCATCGACCGAGGACGGGTCGGCGGCGAAGCGCGCGTACAACTGTTCGACATATTCCGCATTGGCGCCCTGCAGGAAGCTTGAGGCGTGGAACTGGTCGTTGGGGGATTGGTCGTTCATGACGGTTGATCCTTTAGGTCGGCTGAGGGGCCGGAGAGGGGCGGCGGGGTGGTGGTTAGCTTGCGCAATCCACCACAAGAGTTTTGACGCCCGGCACATGGTCTGCCGGGAAGGTGACATAGGATGATTTCAGCGCATGACCATAACCTGCGCAAAGTTTGGCAGGGGCGGTCGCAAGCGTGGCTTTCTTGGCGGCCACCGCGTCGAAATAGATATAGCTGCGGTGCGCATCGCCCGAAATCGCGGCGACGGCATCGCCATTGATGCCGGTGATCTGTTCAAACACGCCATGCGAGCGGGGATCGGCGGGCACAGCCGGGGCAAGCGCGGGCGTTCCCTGCGGCGCAGGGGCCACGCAGGCACATAGAGAGGCGGCGATCAGCGCGGCCATCCATGCCCGGGGTGCGAAACTCATGCCCTGATCTCCTTGGCCGAGGGTTACCGATACGGCGTGGCCGCAGCGGGCAGGCCAGCGGCATGGGCGCAGGCATCGGAATAATTGGCAACCTGATTAAGCGCACCGCATTGCGCGGCCGTGCCATCGACGATGGTGCCATTGCTGCGCGCCGAATTGGCCAGCGCATAGCCGGTGCCGCCGGTCGGTGTGGTGCCTGCGGGAACTTTGTATTGGCCAACAATCGGGTGGGTGGTGATCGGGCCATAGGCCGAAGGCGGAATCGGCGCACCTTCGTCGCTGGCGCCACACCCGGCGAGCGTCAGCGCCGCGAGGGTCAATGCCGCCGTCGTTTTCATAAGTTCCATTTTGACCTCCCAGTCATTGGCCGCGCCCGGCCGATGGTTCACTCGTCACGGCAAAAGGGCGCACATCCGCCCCTTGGCCCTGAGGAGCGGGGCCGCAGCAGATGCCGCGACCCCGTCAGATGATCAGCCCTTGATCGCTTCCATCACGGCCTGGCCGAGATGGGCGGGGCTTTCCGCGACAACGATACCGGCGCGTTTCATCGCCTCGATCTTGCTTTCCGCGTCGCCTTTACCACCGGCGACGATGGCGCCCGCGTGGCCCATGCGGCGGCCCGGAGGGGCGGTGCGGCCCGCGATGAAGCCTGCGGTCGGTTTCCAGCGGCCACGTTTTTTCTCGTCCGCCAGGAACTGCGCGGCTTCTTCTTCGGCCGAGCCACCGATTTCGCCGATCATGATGATCGAGGTGGTTTCCGGGTCCGCCAGGAACATTTCCAGCACGTCGATGTGCTCGGTGCCCTTGATCGGGTCGCCGCCGATGCCGACAGCCGAGGATTGGCCAAGGCCCAGATCCGAGGTCTGTTTCACGGCTTCATAGGTCAGCGTGCCCGAGCGCGAGACAACGCCGCACGAGCCGCGACGGTGAATGTGGCCCGGCATGATGCCGATCTTGCAGGCGTCGGGGGTGATGACGCCCGGGCAGTTCGGCCCGATCAGACGCGATTTGGAGCCTTCCAGCGCGCGCTTGACCTTCATCATGTCCAGCACCGGGATGCCTTCGGTGATGCAGACGATCAGTTCCATCTCGGCGTCGATCGCCTCGAGGATACTGTCGGCGGCGAACGGAGGCGGCACGTAGATCGCGGTCGCATTGGCGCCGGTGATTTCACGCGCTTCATGCACCGAGTTGAACACGGGCAGGTTCAGGTGGGTGGTGCCGCCTTTGCCAGGGGTCACGCCGCCAACCATTTTGGTGCCGTATGCGATGGCCTGTTCCGAGTGGAACGTGCCTTGGCTGCCGGTGAACCCCTGGCAGATGACTTTGGTGTTTTCGTTAACGAGTACGGACATGGATCTTTCCTGTTCTATCTCTTGGCGATGATGAAGTAGCGGATGCCGTGATCGCTACCTCCTTCGATTCCATATTTAACAGAGCCGATGCGCACTTCGAACCAGACGGCGCCCCCGATTGCGCTCTTGCGGGCGCGAACGGTGCCGCCAGTGCGGGCGGCGAACTGCGACGCGATTGCCTGAACCTCGGCCTGGTCAGGGTCTCCGGCGATCGGGAACGCGACCTTGCAGCTGCGCTTGGGCTGGTAGGCAACACCACCCGTCTGGATGATGTCACCCCCGCTGTAGCGCGTGGCCGCCGTGGCTCGTTCGATAGTCGAGCTGTCGAATGCCGGCGCATTCTGTATGCAGATGCTCTTGAATATCTCGGCCTCTTGCGAGGCGGCCTGCGCCATGTTGGCGACAAGACCGGGCAGCAGGCCGAGCAAGAGCACCAGCACACGCATGATTACCCTTTCACCGCTTTGACGATTTTCTTTGCGGCATCGGCGAGGTCGTCGCCAGCGATGACGTTCAGACCGGAATTGCGGATGATGTCTTTGCCCAGCTCCACGTTGGTGCCTTCAAGGCGCACAACCAGCGGAACCTGCAGGCCGACTTCTTTCACCGCCGAGATCACGCCTTCGGCGATGATGTCGCAGCGCATGATGCCGCCGAAGATATTGACCAGAATGCCTTTGACGTTCGGGTCAGAGGTGATGATCTTGAAGGCTTCGGTGACTTTTTCCTTGGTGGCGCCGCCGCCGACGTCCAGGAAGTTGGCCGGTTCCGCGCCATACAGTTTGATGATGTCCATCGTGGCCATCGCCAGACCGGCACCGTTCACCATGCAGCCGATTTCACCGTCCAGCGCGATGTAGTTCAGGTCGAACTTCGACGCGGCCAGTTCTTTCGGGTCTTCTTCGGTCTCGTCGCGCAGCGCGGCGACGTCGGGATGACGATAGATGGCGTTGCCATCGAAGCTGACCTTGGCGTCCAGCACCTTCAGGTTGCCATCGGGCATCACGATCAGCGGGTTGATTTCCAGCATCTCCATGTCTTTCTCAAGGAAAGCGCGGTAGAGATTTTTGGTCAGTGCGACGCATTGTTTGACTTGCGCGCCTTCCAGACCCAGCGCGAAAGCAACGCGGCGGCCGTGAAAGTCGGAGAAGCCCGAAGCGGGATCAACCGAGAAGGACACGATTTTTTCCGGGGTCGAGGCGGCGACTTCTTCGATGTCCATGCCACCCTCGGTCGAGGCCACGAAGGACACGCGCGAGGATTGACGATCGACCAGCAGCGCGAGGTAGAGTTCGCGCGCGATGTCCGAGCCGTCTTCGATGTAGATGCGGTTGACTTGTTTGCCAGCCGGGCCGGTCTGGTGCGTCACCAGGGTGCGGCCCAGCATCTGCTTGGCCAGCTCGGCGGCTTCTTCGACCGATTTGGCCAGGCGCACGCCGCCCTTTTCACCAGCTTCGGGCTCTTTGAATTTGCCCTTGCCGCGGCCACCCGCGTGGATCTGGGCTTTGACGACCCAGAGCGGACCGTCGAGTTCGCCGGCAGCGGTTTTGGCCTCTTCGGCCTTGAGGACGGCACGGCCGTCCGAGACCGGGCAGCCATAGCTCTTGAGAAGAGCTTTCGCCTGATATTCATGAATGTTCATGGCAGTTTCCCATGCTGGTGCGGTTTGGTGGGTGTAGTGGCACATCCGGGCCCTGTAACAAAACGATAAATGCACCCAATGCTTGGTTTTCGGCGGAATTCTGCGCTTTGTGATCACGGATTTACAGGGTGTGATCACAAATAATTCCCGACCTCGCCTTGCCTTCCAATTCAGAATCGGATGAACTGCGGCAAGCACGAAAAAGGGGGGCTAATACCGATGGACACTTGGGGCGTGGCCGCTCTGGTGGACGAGCCCGCGGCGCTGGTCGCAGCTTTCGTTGCCTATCATCTCGATCTGGGGGCGTCCGAGGTGCACATCCTGCTCGACCGCCCGAATCCCGAGGCGCAGGACCTGTTGGCGGGGGTGCCTGGCGCGTTTTTGCATCAGGCGGGCGAAGACGGCTGGGCCTTCAATGGTGTGAACAAGGCGCCGCCGCGGCATCTGGGACGGCAGAAATACCATGCCAGCCGGATCCTGGCAGAAACCAGCCTTGATTGGATTGTGCATTGCGATGCGGATGAATTCATCCTGCCGCTGGGCGGTGAAACCGTGGCGGGCGTGCTGACCCCGGTGCGCAAAGGCGCGTCCTGGGCCAAGATCCATGTCGCCGAGCGAGTGCACTGCGGCGATCTGCCAGCACCGCATCTGTTCACCGGTGCGTTTCGCAACCGCTGGCCCGAGTTCGCGTCTGAGGGCGGCGAGGTGTATGATGACATCACCCGCGCGCTGCTGAACTATGGGCTGTGTGGGCATCAGCTGGGCAAATCCGCGACGCGGTCCGGGCGCGATCTGTTCATCGGCGTACATCGCCCGATGCGGGAATATGGCGGCGGTGGCAACGACGTACCGCATGACGGGCTGAGCCAGATGCAGCTGCTGCATTTCGACGGCATCACGCAGCTGCATTACACGCTGAAAATGATCCGCCGCGCGATCAACGCCCGCGCCAAGGCGCCGCCGAAGCACAGCCCCGCGCGGCAGTTGCAATTTTCGGTGCTGGCCGAGGGGGCGAATGACCCGGCGATGACCTCGGCGCTGTTCTACGCCGCCAAGGTGATTTCGGAACAACAGGCCGATCTGCTGGAAGATAAGGGCGTGCTGAGCTGGTATGACCACCGCATCCCGGCCCGGGTCGAGCGGGTTCTGGGCGCAGGTGCCGTGGATCTGAGCCCGGCGGCGTTTGACCGCGCGCTGCTGACCCATGAGGCGTGGCTGATCGCCAAGGCGCAAGAGTTGTATGGTTTCGATCCCGAGCCGTTGATGGTGTGCTGAGCCGCGTCGCCGCGCACATCGTCCCGAGACAAAAGAAAAGGCGCGGTCGAAACCGCGCCTTTCGTCATTCCGGGGTCTGACCTCAGGCCAGGGTCGGGTCGATGCCTTTGCAGGCCTCAACCAGGCCTTTGACGGCGTCAACCGACTTGTCGAACATCGCCTGTTCGTCTTTGGCCAGCTTGATGTCGATGACCTTCTCGATGCCACCGGCGCCGATGATGGTCGGCACGCCGACATACATGCCGTCCAGACCGAAGGCACCTTTGACGTAGGCCGCGCAGGGCAGCAGGCGTTTTTGGTCTTTCAGATAGGCTTCGGCCATTTCGATCGCCGAGGTGGCGGGCGCATAGAACGCCGAGCCGGTTTTCAGCAGGCCAACGATTTCGGCGCCGCCATCACGGGTGCGCTGGATGATCGCATCCAGTTTTTCCTGCGTGGTCCAGCCCATTTCGATCAGGTCCGGCAGCGGAATGCCGGCCACGGTCGAATAGCGGGCCAGCGGCACCATGGTGTCGCCGTGGCCGCCCAGCACGAAGGCGGTGACGTCTTTCATCGAGACGTTGAACTCGACCGACAGGAAGTGACGGAAACGCGCCGAGTCGAGCACGCCAGCCATGCCGACGACTTTTTCAGCGGGCAGGCCCGAGAACTGCTGCAGCGCCCAGACCATCGCGTCGAGCGGGTTGGTGATGCAGATCACAAAAGCGTTCGGGGCATGTTTGGCAATGCCTTCGCCGACCGATTTCATGACTTTCAGGTTGATGCCCAGCAGGTCGTCGCGCGACATGCCCGGTTTGCGCGGCACACCGGCGGTGACGATGCAAACGTCCGCGCCCGCGATGTCGGCGTAGTCGTTGGTGCCTTTCATCGTGGCATCGAAGCCCTCGGAGGGGCCGGATTCGGCGATGTCGAGTGCCTTGCCCTGGGGCGTGCCCTCGGAGATGTCGAACAGAACGACGTCACCGAGTTCTTTGATCGCGGCGAGATGGGCGAGCGTGCCGCCGATCTGGCCGGCGCCGATAAGGGCGATCTTGGGTCGGGCCATGGAATTCCTCCGAAAGTCAGGATGGGTGGGTTGAAACTGACGGGGCATGGGTTAGCCCTTTGCGACCTGTCTGGCAAGGGTGCGTGCGGGGGGCGGGGGTATTGTATGCCATTGCACACCGAAATTTCGCCCGCGTTTGCGTCAGGGCGCGGGCTTTGCGGGCAAGATTGTGCCGTTACGGCAAGGCGTGGCCGCACGGCAGGGTCGGGCCGATTCTCGGCGCAATCCCGGGCAGGGGGCGCGTTTCACGATCACGACTGCCGGAGTGCGGAACGATCTGGTCACACGCGCCACAGTATTGCGCGGCGGCATGGGCGTTTTGCATGGCCAGAATCAACGCCACGAAACCGAACGACAGGACATAGAGCTTCTGTTGCATCTTGCGATATCCGACACTGACAACGGGTGAGGCCAAGCCTGCGCCCGAGGTGCCAAAATAAGCTTAACAGCCCGGGTGTTCCGGCTCTGATCCGGGGTGCACGCAGGCCCCGGACGGATTTTTTGAGTATTTGGACCAAGAAGAAAGGCCTGGGGCCTCTGTGTGGTTTCCGCACGCATCCCCGCAGGGGCAGGGCGCCCCGTAGATTCTGCGATGCGGCAAATCGGGACTTGCCGATTCTGTCTCGTTTGTGTTCTTTGGCGAAAGATTATTGCGAGGAGAGAATCATGACCGCTGCACGCCCCTTCCGCTCTGTGCTGTACATCCCCGGCTCGAAAGAGCGCGCGCTGGAAAAGGCGCAAGGGCTGGTTTGCGATGCGATCATCTTCGACCTCGAAGATGCCGTGGCGATTGACGAAAAGGTCAATGCGCGCGCGTTGCTGGCGAAAACCCTGACCGAGGCCGATTATGGCGCGCGGGCGCGGATCGTGCGGATCAACGGGCTTGATACCGAATGGGGCCGTGATGACGTGCTGGCCTTTGCCGCGGCAATCCGGGATGGTGCCAAGGTTGATGCGGTGTTGATCCCCAAGGTGTCCAAGGCCGCCGATCTGGATGCGGTCGCCGATCTGATCCCCTCGGTGCCGCTGTGGGCGATGATGGAGACGGCGCTGGGGATGCTGAATGCGGCCGAGATCGCCGCGCATCCGCGTCTGGCGGGGATGGTGATGGGGACCAACGATCTGGCCAAGGAACTGCAAAGCCGGTTCCGCGCGGATCGTCTGCCGATGCAGGCGGGTCTTGGTCTGTGCCTGCTGGCCGCCAAAGCGCATGGCAAGATCATCGTCGATGGCGTCTATAACGCGTTCAAGGATGACGAAGGGGTGAAGGTGGAATGCGATCAGGGCCGCGACATGGGCTTTGACGGCAAGACCCTGATCCACCCCGCGCAGCTGGATATCTGCAATGCCGCCTTCGCGCCGTCAGAGGCCGAGATCGACCTGGCGCGCCGCCAGATCGCCGCTTTTGAAGAGGCCGAAAAACAAGGTCTTGGTGTCGCGGTTGTGGATGGAAAGATCGTTGAAAACCTGCATATCGTGACTGCGCGGCAAGTTTTGGCGAAAGCGGAGGCGATTGCCGCTCTGGCGAACTGAGGGGCAAGACATGGCATTACTTATTCTGGGCATCCTGTTGTGGGTGCTGCCGCATCTGGCAAAGCGCGTCGTGCCGGGGTTTCACCGCAGCCTGATGGGCTCGGAAAAGCCGATGGTGGCTGGGCTGGTCGTGGTCGGCATCGTGCTGATGGTGGTCGGCTATCGGATGGCTGCGGTCGTCCCGCTGTACACGCCGCTGCCGGGCATGGGACATGCCAATAACACGCTGATGCTGATTTCGGTCTATATGTTCGGGGTGGGCGGCGCGCGTAGCTTGCTGGTTGACAAGATCCGTCACCCGATGCTGTGGGGCATGGTGATCTGGGCGGTCGCGCACCTGTTGGTGAATGGCGATCTGGCCTCGGTGCTGATGTTTGGCGGGCTTGGGGCCTGGGCGGTGCTGGAAATGGTGCTGATCAATCGCGCGGCGCCGTGGAAGCGCCCGAAACCCGGTTCGATCGGGGGCGATATCAAGAACCTGATCGGCACTGCGGCGATCTTTGGCATCGCGGTCTGGATCCACAGCCTGACTGGCCACAACGTCTTTCTGGGGACTTATCCGTGAAACTTTATCGTCTGCTGACGGCCGAGGATACATCGGCCTTTTGCCACAAGGTCAGCCTGGCGCTGTCAAAGGGCTGGGAGCTGTACGGCGCGCCCAGCTATGCCTTTGACGGTGCGGCGGGAGTAATGCGATGCGCGCAGGCGGTCACCAAAGAGGTGGCGGGCGACTACCACCCCGATCTGAAGCTGGGAGAACAGTGATGACCAAGGCAAAGACCAATCCGGGCCGGTTTTTCGAAGATTATACGGTGGGGCAGGTGATCGCCCATGCCGTGCCGCGGACCGTGGCCGAGGGGGAACGCGCGCTGTATCACGCGCTCTATCCGGCGCGTGGGGCGCTCTATTCCAGCGATGTCTTTGCGGGCAATTGCGGGCTTGAGGGCTCGCCCGTCGATGATCTGATCGCGTTCCATGTGGTGTTCGGCAAGACCGTGCCGGATGTGTCACTGAACGCGGTGGCGAACCTGGGCTATGCCGAAGGGCGCTGGATCCTGCCGGTTTACCCGGGTGACACGCTGCGCTCTGAATCCGAGGTGATCGGGCTCAAGGAAAACTCGAACGGCAAATCGGGCGTCGTCTATGTCCGCACCCGCGGCCTGAACCAGAATGACGACGTCGTGCTGGAATATGTGCGCTGGGTGATGGTGCGCAAAGGTGATCTGTCGGCGCCCGCGCCCGCCACCGTGCTGCCCGATCTGCAAAAGGTTGTGCCCGCCGAAGATCTGATCATCCCCGAGGGTTTGGATTTCAGCGCGTATGATTTCGATCTTGCGGGTGAGCCGCATCGCTGGGGCGATTACGAGATTGGCGAGAAAATCGACCATGTCGATGGCGTGACCATTGAAGAGGCCGAGCACATGATCGCCACGCGGCTGTGGCAGAACACCGCCAAGGTGCATTTCGACGCGACCTTCCGCGAGGATGGCAAGCGGTTGATCTATGGCGGCCACGTGATCTCGATGGCGCGCGCGCTGTCGTTCAACGGGCTGGCCAATGCGCAGATGATCGTGGCGCTGAATGGGGGGGCGCATGCGAACCCGTGTTTCGCGGGCGACACCATCAAATGCTGGTCCGAAGTTCTGGACCGTGCCGAAACCGAAGCGCCGGGCGTTGGCGCCATCCGGCTGCGGCTGGTGGCGGTCAAGCAAGGTGCTGCGCCTTTCGCGCTGAAAGGCGAAGACGGTAAATATGCCCCCGAGGTCCTGTTGGATCTGGATTATTGGGCCTTGATGCCGATGTGATGAGGGGCCGGGGCAGGGCGACCTGCCCCCGTTTTGATGCCGCGTCTGGCCTTGGCTGCCGGGGCGGGCCGCAATGCCGCAGTGCAGAGTCGCGCCCTGGCGTTTCTTCCGTGCGAGAGCGGTAACATGTGATCACGCCTCGAAATTTTGTGATCACAAACGTCAATTTTCGCCCGTTTTGTAACCAAAACTCCACTTTCGGCACTCTCTACGCGTGACTTGGCCGAAATATGCGCTATTCAGTAACAGCAATTCCGGCCAGCCCCGCCCGCCTGCCCCGAGTCTTCCGCTCTGTGACAGGCGCCTCAGGGGCCCAGCGACAGAGGGACCTAACATGGCTGAAGCGAAACGGGTTGAACGGCCCCTTTCCCCCCACCTGCAGATTTACCGCCCGCAACTGACCTCGGTTACCTCGATCCTGACGCGGATCACCGGCAACGCGCTGATCGTCGGTGTGGTTCTGGCTGTGTGGTGGCTTTTGGCGGCGGCGACGAGCCCTGCATATTTCCAGACCGCGAATGCCGTGGCCACCTCGTGGTTCGGTGATCTTGTGTTCACCGGCTCACTTTGGGCGGTGTGGTATCACTACCTCGCCGGTCTGCGGCACCTGATCTGGGATTCGGGCAAAGGGTTCGACATTCCCACTGCCGAGAAACTCGGCTGGGCCTGCATCATCGGGTCGGTCGTGCTGACCCTGATCACCATCGTTCTGGTCTGAGGAGGCATTCATGCGTTACCTGACCGCCCGCAAACGCGCCGAGGGCAAAGGCGCCTCGCACACCGGCACTGAACATCATTGGTATATGACCGCCTCTGCGGTGGCTTTGGCCTTCATGGTTCCGGTCTTTCTGTTCGTCTTTGGTCGCGCGCTTGGCCAAAGCCAGGAAATGGTGATCGAGACCTTCTCGCGCCCGTTCCCGGCGATTTTGACCGCGCTGACCGTGATCGTCGCGATGCGCCACTTCGCCAAGGGCGCGCAAATGATGATCGAGGATTACGCCCGCGGCACCATGCGCAAGGGTCTTGTGATCCTGACGTTCTCGATTTCTTACGCCGTGACGGCGGTGGCGCTTTATGCGCTCGCCAAGATGACCATCATCGGCTTCATCCTCGGCGCGATGGCGCATTAATTCAGGACCAGACAGATGGCAGCTTACACTTACGAGACGCATGAATACGACGTCGTCGTGGTCGGTGCCGGCGGTGCGGGCCTGCGCGCAACGCTGGGCATGGCCGAACAGGGCCTGCGCACCGCTTGCGTGACCAAGGTTTTCCCGACCCGTTCGCACACCGTGGCGGCGCAGGGTGGCATCGCCGCCTCGCTTGGCAACATGGGCCCGGACAGCTGGCAGTGGCATATGTATGACACCGTCAAGGGCTCTGACTGGCTCGGCGATACCGACGCCATGGAATATCTGGCGCGCGAAGCCCCGAAAGCGGTTTACGAGCTGGAGCATTACGGTGTGCCGTTCTCGCGCACCGAAGAGGGCAAGATTTACCAGCGCCCGTTCGGCGGCCACACCACCGAATTCGGCGACGGCCCGCCGGTGCAGCGCACCTGTGCGGCGGCGGACCGCACCGGCCACGCCATCTTGCACACGCTTTATGGCCAGTCGCTGAAGCATAACGCGGAATTCTATATCGAGTATTTCGCGATTGACCTGATCATGTCGGATGACGGCGTGTGTCAGGGCGTGCTGTGCTGGAAACTCGACGACGGCACCTTCCATGTCTTCAACGCGAAGATGGTGGTTCTGGCGACCGGCGGCTATGGCCGCGCGTTCTTCTCGGCGACCTCTGCCCACACCTGCACCGGCGACGGTGGCGGCATGGTGGCACGCGCCGGTCTGGCGCTGCAGGATATGGAATTCGTGCAATTCCACCCGACCGGCATCTATGGCTCGGGCTGCCTGATCACCGAAGGCGCACGCGGCGAAGGCGGTTACCTGACCAACAAGGAAGGCGAGCGCTTCATGGAGCGCTATGCGCCCCATTACAAAGACCTTGCCCCGCGCGATTACGTTTCGCGCTGCATGACGCTGGAAATCCGCGAAGGCCGCGGTGTGGGCGAACATGGCGACCACATCCACCTGAACCTCAGCCACCTGCCGAAAGAGGCCTTGGCTGAACGTCTGCCGGGGATCTCGGAATCGGCGAAAATCTTTGCCGGTGTGGACGTCACCAAAGAACCGATCCCGGTTCTGCCGACGGTGCACTACAACATGGGCGGCATTCCCACCAACTATTGGGGCGAAGTGCTGAACCCGACCGCCGAAAACCCGACCGGGGTTGTGCCCGGCCTGATGGCCGTGGGCGAAGCGGGCTGTGCCTCGGTGCATGGCGCGAACCGTCTGGGCTCGAACTCGCTGATCGACCTTGTGGTCTTTGGCCGTGCTGCCGCGATCCGCGCCGGTCAGGTCGTTGATCCGAAGGCCCGCAACGGCGAGC
>JAQTYE010000026.1 GCA_028749255.1 Paracoccaceae bacterium
TCTCGGGGCGGATTATGTGTCTGGCGGCCCGGGCTACGACACCCTGCAAGGCGGGGACGGCAACGACACGATCTTTGGCGGAGCCCAAGCCGATCTGATTTATGGCGATGACGGCAATGACCTGATCTATGGGGATGACGGGCTTGATACCATCCATGGTGGCACGGGCAATGACGTCTTGGTCGGGCTTGGGTATTCCGACGTGATCTATGGCGATGACGGCAACGACCGATTGTTGGGGGGGGATGGTGTCGATCAGCTGTATGGCGGCGCGGGGAATGACACGCTGACTTCGGGCACCTGGTCGGATTTTCTCGATGGTGGCGACGGCGACGATTATCTGGATGGCGGGGGGAATGGCGAGGTCGCGATCGAGCGGCTTTTCGGCGGCGCTGGCAACGATACGCTGATGGGGCAGGGCGGCTATGACATGCTCGATGGCGGTGAGGGCGATGACTACCTTGATGGGGGCACACAGGCCGACAAGTTGTTTGGGCGATCCGGGAATGACACGCTATTCGGGGGCCTTGGCAAGGACGTCATCTATGGCGGTACGGGCAACGATATCCTGATGGGGGATGCCGATAACGATGTGTTGCTGGCCGAGGACGGCGACGATGTGCTGGACGGGGGCGACGGCAATGACCGCCTGAAAGGGGGCGGCGGAAGTGACGTGCTGTATGGCGGCGCGGGCAACGACACCTTGCAGGGTCAGGCCGGGTTTGACACGCTGATCGGCGGAACAGGCGATGATATCCTGACAGGCAATTTCAACGGCGATACCTTTGTCTTCGCCGACGGCCACGGCCACGACGTGATCACCGACTTCGAAGCAACCAATGCCGCCGAGAGGCTCGATTTTAGCGCCTTAAGTGCGTTTTCTGACCTGACCGATGTTCTGGCCGCCACCACGGTTTGGGGCAACGACCTTGTCATTGATACGGGTGATGGCGGGTCGCTGACCTTGCAATTCGTCGATCTGGCTGATCTGGACGCGTCGGACTTTCTGTTTTGACCCGGCAGCGGACCTACCCCCATTTCGCCGGGAGTTCGAACCCTTCGTCACGCACCTCTTGTTTGATCCGCGCGATGTCGTCAGCAACGATTTCCGGGAAAAACGCGGGCATGTCGAACTTGACGCTTTCGGTAAAACGTCGCGACAGAACCCCTTCGGGATAGTCGAATGGGGCAATCCCCAGAAAGTCTTCTAGCTGCCGCAGCATGCCGCGCTGATCGGTGTGAATATCCTCGTAAAAGATCGCGGCCCAGTTTTCACGAGGTAGCGCGGCTTTCATCGTGCGCAACACCCGCCCGTATTCGGCATTTTCCCAGATGTGCCGTTTCTTGACGAAACTCAGGAAATCGCCCGGCCCCCAGTTTTCCAGCTTGTGCAACTCATTCGTCATTTGCAGGTGAAATTTTGTGTGGCTCCACAACCGTTTGACGGGATCACGCATGGTGTACAGCACACGCAGACGGGCACTGTTTTCCAGAATATGGCCCCAGGCCTCGGCGGGCAGATGGGCATGCAGGTTGGAAAAATCGCAGGCGTAGGTCTGTCGTTCGTTCATCAAGAACAAGCTGCGATACCACAGGTCATCCACCGTCCGATCCAGATAATTGCTGAGCCAACGGATGTTGAAGCGGACCTTGTCGATATTCGCGCGCTCGGGGTCGAAGCGCGGCAAATAACGGTCATGCGCCTCGCGCAGGCGCCGTTTTTCCGACAAAATGTTCCGATCAACATATTTATGGTAAAAGTAGTGCAGTTCCTTCTCGGGCGTGAAATGCAATTCGGGATGGCGTTCGAGCACCGCATAAAGCCAAGTGGTGCCGGCCTTCATTGCACCGATGCTGAGAAACAGGTTTCCAAAGATCTTGTGGTCGCTCATGTGCGGGATCCTTCGCGGGGATGATGCCTCAATGGTCATGCGGGTGTGCGCGTCAAAGCAGCATCGAAATGTCTTTGTATGTTCCGGGTTCCATGAAGCGCAGGATCGGGGAAACGTCCTGCGGAACCGGCAGCCCGACAAATTGCGCAAGCTCTTCAAGGAAGGTTTCGGGCTCGGTTTGTGCCTTCTCGAACGACACCATCAACGTCGGTTTTTCCAGCCGGTAGACAAGGCTCAGATTTTCCATTTCGATCCGCAACCGAGACTGAATGGTCTTGTGACTCGCAGCCGCAATTGCCTTGGGTGTCAGACCCGGTCGGCGCGCACCGCGCAACGCGGAGGGCAGCGGGTCGCGAAAAACAACCACGAAATGCGGATTGGGAATGAGATCACAGACCCGTTCAATGTAGCGCCCCGCACGTGGGTATTTCCAGCCCCAGATCGTATGCGCCGCACTGCGCTGCGCAATTGCGTGTTTGACTTGAGCGATGAATTCGGGCCCGTCCCCGCCAGCCAGATCAGGGTTGAATTGCGTGTCCTCGATATTCACGGGCAGGTCTTCGCCCATGAACACCCCCAGCCCAGCAATGGCGCCCGCGACCATGCTCGTCCCACCGCGGGGGGTGCCAAGGCAGATAATCGTGCGCCGCGCAGGTTGTTGTGGCGGAATGAATAGCGGGAGGGATGTGGAAAACATGGCGATCTCTGGTGTATTGAGGGGGAGAGGGAAGGATTGGGGTGCCAGCGACAGCGCGGAGCCCGCCCCCCAATGGAAATCGCCTGATGGCAGGGCTCGGGGGGCCGCGACTGAGTGGGTGCTGCGGGGCATGTCGTTGTCAAATCGCCATATCAAGGCTGTGCAGGGTTTCTTCAAACATCCGGGTTGCGGCATCGTGGTGCTGCCGCAACTCGGCGGTCCAGATGCATGGAACTTTGAGCGCGTCACAGGCACGCGCGATTCCTTCGCGGCAGAGCAGTTTGGGTTGGTTCGCCTTGCCAATGGCCTGTGCATCGACCTCAACCACAGACCAGTCGTTGTGTTTCACCTGTTCGATCAGACCAAAAGTTGCATTGATCGGTTCGCAGGCGAGGTATGTCACGGTTTTCGGGGCCTGCGCAAAAACCAACGGATGCAGTGCGGAGCCATAAAAACCCGCTATTTCACGATGTTCAAGAAGGAGCCTGAATTGCGCGTCAAGGGGCAGGGTCTCTGGATGGACAATCTTGTATCCCGCTGCCTCCAGCAGTCGTTCCAGTGTCGCCTCGCCGAAATAATAACGCCCTTTCGTGTTTGTTCTGGATCGCGACACATAAAGAGGTCGGGTCTCAGAATTTTGCGTGATGCCCTGCGCGGCACAAAATTTATGGCCGGCGGCTTCCAACGACTGTGCATAGCGCGGCAGGGCATAGTTCCGAATGGACAGGTCCGGCGGACAAACCTGTAACACATCAATCTGAGTCGGTCGGTCCAGTATGATCACCCGATCCAAAGACAGGCCAAGCGTCGTGATGATCTGCCGCATCAATGCGCTTTTGCGAAAATTCATCTCGGCAAAGATGATCGGATCTGGCTGATCCAGAAATAGATGCATCCGCGCAAAGCTCTCTACCGGGATGTGCCCGAAATGCCCTGCTGCATACCCACCATTGACATGGCGTCCGCGCAGCCGGGGCAGTGGTCCTTTCAGAAGTATCGCCGGTGCCGCGCCGCTTCGACAGCGGTCACCTTGATAAATCGCGCTGTTTTCGACGAAGCCTCCATCGGCAGCATAGACCCCATGGGCATCAATGCCATGCGCGACCCCGCCGACGACAATTGCATTCGGGACCCAGACCGGAGAGGAGTTCATTTGTCTCATTCGCATCGTGCCTTGCCAGATCGTTTTGAGTGCTCTCAGCCTAGGCCGTTTACCTTAATCAACGGTTACCGGATGCCCGCTTCAACCCGCGTCGCAGCTACTTTTGCGTGACGGGGTGCGCATATTCTCTTCGTGCTGCTCGAGGGCCTCCTCGACATTGTCGAAGAACCGCCCCATCCCGTTTTCCAGCACGATGGCACTGTCGCAAATCTCGGTAATGGCCCTGCGCGAATGCGATACGAACAGCGCCCCCGACATAGAGAGGCGGTGTGTCAGCATCTCGTTGCACTTGTGCCGGAAGGAGGCATCGCCGACCGAAGTCACCTCGTCCATCAAATAGATATCGAAGGGCACCCCCATCGAGATTCCAAAGGCAAGCCGGGCTCTCATGCCCGACGAATAGGTTTTGCAGGGCATGTCGAGATAGGGGCCAAGTTCGGAAAACTCGCGCACGAACTCCAGAAGGTCATCGGTATCGACCCCGTATACCCGCGCGATGAAGCGGGTATTCTGCGCGCCGGACAATTCGCCATGAAACGAGCCCGCGAAGCCCACCGGCCACGAAACGGAACCACGCCGAATGATCTCTCCGCTGTCGTAATCCTGCGTGCCGGCAATGACCCGCAGTGTTGTTGATTTTCCGGCCCCGTTACGCCCCAGAACACCAACGATTTTGCGCGGCGGAATCGAGAAACTTGCATTGCGCAGCACATGCTTTTTTCCACCGCCCGGGGTGCGGAAGGATTTCGTGACATTGCGCAATTCGATCACGGATCTTGTCATCGGCGATCCCGCAGCGAATAGGCGACGAGAATCAGCAAAACCCAGGTGAAAAAAGCCAGCACAGAGAACATCGTGCCCAGGATGACCCGGCGGGGATATTCAGGCGTTTGGGCAATACCCGGCAGAATATGAACTGCGAGATAGCGCGACTTTCGTTTCGCTTCGGCCTGCGCCTCGTCCACAGCGGAAAGTGCGGACGTATATGTTTTTTCGGCAAATTCCTGATCAACAAGAAGCCCTTCGTAGATCCCGACAGTCGAATACAGTTGTTTGCTGCGCTCGGAATCTCCATCGGAAGCCACCTGTTTGCGCTCTGCCTCGATCCGGTTTCGAATTGCGGCGATCTTGCGATCAGCATTGGCCTTGCGCGGGTCCTTATCGGGCGTGCCTTCCAGCAAGTCGCGCTCGATCAAGACCTCTGCCAGTGACTGCTGAAGCTGTGCCATCAGGCCCATCTGCGACTGGTAGTCCGCGTTAGGGTCGATAATTCGCTCTTGCTTGCGGAAGGTGGCCAACGCGATTCGGGCAGTTTTCAACCGGGCCGTCGCCAGGGTCAGCTCGTCACGCGCCTGCCGGATCGCGTCCTCTTGCGCGATCTGACTCAGGTGCTCGACCAGATCGCTGCTTTCGCGCAAGATCGCAGTGTTGATGTCCTGGGCGTCTTGCGGCGAAAAGGCGTGAGTTTCCAACGAGAGGATCCCGTTCGAGGAGTTCAGTTGGGGCGACACCATCCGATTCCAATAGCGCACCAATTCCTCGGTCGAGGCATCCGGGATCAATCCGAAAACCGGATCGCTTTTCTGCCGCAAACTGAACCGCTTGCGCAGATCCAGTTCTGCATCAAGTTTTTTCACCAGATCTTGTGACTGGATGAACTCGTGGATCACCTCGATATCCGAAGCGCCGCTACTCAGGTTGGTAAGCCCTCCGAACAACGACATCGCGGTGTTGAAATCCTGCTTGCGCACCGAAAATGCCGAATAGGAGGCATATTGATCGGCGGCGCAGCCATAGAGATAGACGAAGACCGCCGTAATCGGGGCCGCAACAAGCAAGATGAAGCTTGTCAGGGCAAGACGATGGCGGCGCTTTGCCCTTGCCGGTTTCACCAGCCGTGGCGGCGGGCTTTGCGGGGCTTCGACAATCTGCAACGGCGCCGCGCGCCTGCGCCGCCCGGCGGTTTGTCCCATCCCATGGGGCGCATCGTCTTTCATCCAGACACTCCTTTGCGGCGGATTTGCGCGCGGCGCATGCCCTCAGGTCTCGTTCATGATTTTGCGGTGATAAAAGCGCAGGAAAAACACCCCGATCGTCGAGAGCGTTGTGCACCACAGCAGTAGGTAGGGCACCGAAATGTAGGTTGGTTGATACTCGGCATAAAAGCCCGCACGCATCATGCCCACGAGATGGGCGATGGGGTTGAACCAGAGGATGGCCTGAAATTCCTCGGGCAGGCTTTCGTAAAGGTAGAAGATGCAGGACACGATCAGCAGTGGGCGGCTGATGATCGCCCACAACCGCTCCCATATCGGGAAGAAGGCGAACAGCAGACTGTTGATCGCGCCGATGGCAAAGCCCAAGAATGCCGATAGCAGCAGGGCGGCGGCAATGCGTTCGAACCGGATGCTGGGGGACAGATCATAGATCAGGACGATGCCGATCAACAGGATGTACCAGACGATCACATTGGTGATCAGCGCCATCAAAGCCCGCGCAATCACCGCATCGACGAAGGTCACCCGCGGATAGGCCAGCAGCGGGCGGGAAAAGCGGATCGCTTGTGCGGTTTTTCCGCTGAGTTCACCATAGAGATGAAACGGCAAAAAACCGGTCGCATAGAACAGCGGGAAGTTTGTGCCCAGTGGCGGATGGCGTGTGAAAATCGTGAAAATGAAGGTCAGGAACAGAACCGTCAGCGTCGGCTCCAGAATTGCCCACAGATAGCCTCCCGGGGATCGCCCATGTGTCGTGCTCATTTCCCGCAGCATCAGGGCAAAAATCACCCGTGCGGTCTGAAAACGCAGCCTGACGGGGATATGGGGCGACATCATTTCGGGGCACCTGGCTTGCTGCGGACCCTGCAGTGGGCGCAGTGGGTCCGATTGAGCGGTCTTTCCGAATCTCTAGCGTGGATTGGACAACAAACCCTTAATCGCGGTGCAAAACGCCCCGGAATTTCGGGGTGTTATTTGAAGCAGGCCGCGCGGCCGTCGTTCAAAATGGTGGCCGCGCCGTCTTCGATGGCTTGCGCCCGGCGCGCCACAAAGGCCGAGGGCTTCGCGGCCGAGCGATTTTTCGGGTCCGGCAGAACCGCAGCCAGCAGTGCAGCCTGGTGGGCTGTCAGCTTGGCCGGTGTGGTGCGAAAATAGCGAAACGCCGCAGCATCGACTCCGAACACGCCTTCATCGAATTCGGCAATGTTTAGATAGACTTCCAAAATCCGTTTCTTGGTCCAGATTGCCTCGACGGCCGGGGTCAGCATCGCCTCTAGCGCCTTGCGCAGCCAACTGCGGCGTTGCCACAAGAAGACATTCTTGACCACTTGCTGGCTCAGCGTCGAGGCTCCGCGTCCGGTGCCCTCGTCAATCGCTTGTCGGATGGCACGCATGTCAAAACCCCAGTGGGCGCAGAAATTCGCGTCCTCGGCCGCCACGACGGATCGTGCCATGACGGGTGCGATGTCTTCAATCGGGGTCCATTGCCGGTCAACGGCCCCCAGACGCCGCGCCTCGGACCAGATCGTCAGCGTCGTCGGCGGGTTCACAAAAGCATAGAGCACGATCAACGCCAGATAGGCGGCAATTATCCCCAGCCCCAGTCGGGTTGCCCAACGCCAGGCCCAGACCAGCGGAAGCTGCGCAGCCTGCGTCACAGGCGCGGTTTTGCGGGGTCTGCGGGTGCTGGATCTGCTCTTGCGCGCCATGGCGCCATAAGCCACGGCAAGGCCGGGGTGGTCAAGTCACGAGCGCCCTGAACCGGGCTGTCACGGGGCGGGAATGCAAACGGGCAGGGCCATAGACCCTGCCCGCGTGTTTATCATGCCACGCGCTTATTCCGCGGGTATCGCCTTGGCGTCTTCGCTCAGCGGGACGGGCAGATGCACCAGCATCTCTTTCGGACAAACCTGCAGGAAGTTGGCGCGCTCGGCCTCCCAATTCTGCAAGATCTCGGTTGCTTTGCGCGATCCGGTCTCTTTCGCGTGCCGTTCGATCAGCCCTTTCAACTGGGCCTCCCAATGCGGTTGCGTCACGGTGCAGGTCACCAGGCTTTCGGGGTTGATGTATTCCTCGCAGGTCCCGGCCGGGTTGTAGAGATAGGCCATGCCCCCGGTCATGCCCGCGCCGAAGTTCGCGCCGATCGTGCCCAGGATCACCGCCACACCGCCGGTCATGTATTCACACCCGTTGGTGCCGCAGCCCTCGACCACGACCTTGGCGCCGGAGTTGCGCACCGCGAAGCGTTCACCGGCACGCCCGGCGGCAAACAGGTAACCGTCGGTCGCCCCATAAAGCACGGTGTTGCCGATGATCGTGTTCTCGCTTGCGACCAGCGGGCTGGCCATCGGCGGACGCACCACGATGGTGCCGCCCGACAGGCCCTTGCCGACATAGTCGTTCGCGTCGCCCGACACTTCGATCTTCAGACCCGGCGCGGCAAAGGCGCCCAGCGACTGCCCGCAAGACCCCGTCAGCCGCACCGTCAGGTGATCGGGTTGCAGCGCGTTGCGCATCCCGAAATTCTTGACGATATGGCTCGACGCGCGCGTGCCGATGGTGCGCAGCGTGTTGCGCACGGCATAGCTGAGCTGCATCTTTTCGCCGTCCTCGAAGAAGCGGTGACCATCCTTGATGATCTCGGCGTCCAGCGTGTCGGGCACGTAGTTGCGCGGTTTCGAACGGTCGTAGACGATCTTGTCCCAGCCATCGACGGTGATCAGGAGCGGGTTCAGATCCAGATCGTCCAGATGCGCAGAGCCACGGCTGACCTGGGTCAGCAGGTCGGCCCGACCGATGATTTCATCCATCGAGCGCGCCCCGATCGAGGCCAGAAGCTCCCGCACTTCCTGCGCGTAGAAGGTGATCAGGTTGACGACCTTGTCCGCCGTGCCGGTGAACTTGGCCCGCAGCGCCGGATCCTGGGTGCAGACGCCCACCGGGCAGGTGTTCGACTGGCACTGACGCACCATGATGCAGCCCATGGCGATCAACGCGGCGGTGCCGATGCCATATTCCTCGGCGCCCATCATCGCGGCCATGACGATGTCACGCCCGGTGCGCAGGCCACCATCGGTGCGCAGCGTCACGCGGTCGCGCAGCTTGTTCATCGCCAGAACCTGATGCGCTTCGGTCAGGCCCATCTCCCACGGCAGACCCGCGTATTTGATCGAGGTCGCGGGGCTTGCCCCGGTGCCGCCGTTATGGCCCGAGATCAGGATGATGTCGGCTTTCGCCTTGGCCACACCCGCCGCAATCGTGCCAACGCCCGAAGACGCCACCAGTTTCACGGTAACCTTGCAGCGCGGGTTGATCTGTTTCAGGTCATAGATCAGCTGCGCAAGGTCTTCGATCGAATAGATATCGTGGTGCGGCGGCGGCGAGATCAGCGTCACGCCCTTGGTTGCGTGGCGCAGACGAGCGATCAGGTCGGTGACCTTCATCCCCGGCAACTGCCCGCCTTCCCCCGGTTTCGCCCCTTGGGCGACCTTGATTTCCAGCTCTTCGCAATGGTTCAGGTATTCGGCAGTGACCCCGAAACGGCCCGACGCCACCTGCTTGATCTTGGCCGACGGGTTGTCACCGTTCGGTTCGGGCACGAAATGCGCCGGATCTTCGCCGCCTTCGCCACTGTCCGATTTCGCGCCGATCCGGTTCATTGCCACGTTCAGCAGTTTATGCGCTTCGGGGCTCAGCGCCCCCAGCGACATCCCCGGCGTGACGAAGCGTTTGCGGATCGAGGTGATCGATTCGACTTCCTCGATCGGCACCGGCTTGCCCAGCGGTTTGACGTCCAGCAGGTCACGAATATGGATCGGCGGGTTCGCCCGCATCATCGCGGAATATTGCTTCCACATGTCATAGCTGGCGCGGTCGCATGCCGTTTGCAGCATGTGCATGGTCTGCGCTTCCCAGGCGTGTTTCTCGCCGGTGCGGCGCGCCTTGTAGAAGCCGCCAATCGGCAGAACGTCCTGCCCACCTTTCCAGCCCTTGTCGTGGACCTCTTCGATCTTGTGCTGGATGCCGTGCAGGCCGATCCCCGAAATGCGGCTATGCATGCCCGGGAAGTATTCGGCCACCATGGCGCGGCTCAGCCCCACAGCTTCGAAGTTCAGACCGCCGCGATAGGACGAGATCACCGAGATTCCCATCTTCGACATGATCTTCAGCAGACCTGCGTCGATCGCATCGCGATAGCGACGCACCGCGTCGATCAGGCTGCCTTCCAGCAGGCCGCGCTCGATCCGGTCGGCAATCGAATCCTGTGCCAGATAGGCGTTCACCGTGGTCGCGCCCGACCCGATCAGCACCGCGAAGTAATGCGGGTCGATACATTCAGCGGCACGCACATTGATCGAGGTGAACGTCCGCAGGCCCTTCTTGGTCAGCCACGAATGCACGGCGCTGGTCGCCAGGATCATCGGCATACCGACCCGTTCGGCGTTTTGTTTTTCATCCGTCAGCACGATATGCGCGGCGCCAGAGCGCACGGCATCCTCGGCCTCGGCCCGGATCCGCTCCAGCCCGTCGCGCAGTGCTTCTTGCCCGCAGCCTTCGGGGAAGGTGCAGTCGATCACCGCCACGGCAGCACCGAATTGCTTCAGCATCTGCTCGTATTCCGCATTCGCGATGAACGGGCTTTCCAGCAGCAGAATTTCGGTCTGGCTGCTGTCTTCGTCCAGCACGTTTTTCAGGTTGCCGAACCGCGTTTTCAGCGACATCACGCGGCTTTCGCGCAAGCTGTCAATCGGCGGGTTGGTCACCTGGCTGAAGTTCTGCCGGAAGAAATGGCTCAGCGGGCGGTATTGTTTGGACAAAACCGCGGGCGGCGTGTCGTCCCCCATCGAGGCAATCGCCTCTTTGCCGTCTTCGGCCATCGGCGCCAGAATCTGCTCCAGTTCCTCGACCGAATAGCCCGCTGCGATCTGCCGTTTGCGCAGCTCAGCCCCCGAGAACAGCGCCTTTTCCGGCACGTCCCGCATCAGCGCATTCAGGTCCACGACCTTCTCGATCCAGTCGCCGAAGGGTTGGCTGTTGGCCAGACGGTTCTTGATATCGACGTCGTGGTAAAGTTTGCCTTCACGCATATCGACGGCAATCATCTGCCCCGGGCCAAGCGCGCCTTTTTCGATGACGGTGGTTTCGTTGATCGGCACCATGCCCACTTCGGAGCCCGCAATCAGCATACCGTCGCCGGTCACCACATAGCGCATCGGGCGCAGACCATTGCGGTCGAGCCCGCCACAAACCCAGCGGCCATCGGTCATTGCCAGCGCGGCAGGGCCGTCCCACGGCTCCATCACGGCGTTGCAATAGGCATACATGTCCTGCCAGGCCTTGGGCATGTCGGTGGTCGATTTCGACCAGGCCTCGGGCACCAGCATCGTCTTGGTCATCGGCGCCGAACGGCCCGACCGCACCATCACCTCGAAGACCGCATCCAGCGCACCCGAATCCGACGCGCCTGCGGGGATGATCGGTTTGATATCCTCGGCCGCATCGCCAAACGTGTGCGAGGCCATGCGGATCTCGTGGCTTTTCATCCAGTTGATGTTGCCCTTGATCGTGTTGATCTCGCCGTTATGGGCCAACATGCGGAACGGCTGTGCCAGCCACCACTGCGGGAAGGTATTGGTCGAATACCGCTGGTGATAGATCGCGAATGCCGATTCAAAGCGGTCGTCCAGCAGATCGGGGTAGAAGGTCGCGACCTGTTCGGCCAGCATCATGCCTTTGTAGATGATCGAGCGGCACGACAACGAGCACATATAAAGCCCGTTGATCTGCGCGGCGATGGCCGCTTTCTCGATCCGACGGCGGATGATGTAGAGTTCGCGTTCGAACTGTTCGTCGTCGATGTCTTTTTCGTTGCGGATCAGGATCTGCTCGATCTCGGGGCGCGTGGCATTGGCTTTTTCGCCCAGAACTTCGGTGTTCACCGGAACATGGCGCCAGCCGTAAATGTAATGGCCCATCCGCAGAACTTCGGTTTCCACGATCGTGCGGCAACGTTCCTGCGCGCCGAAATCGGTGCGCGGCAGAAAGACCTGACCGACCGCGATCAGCTTGCCCATGTCGGGTTCGTGCCCGGTGCGACGGATCTGGTCATAAAAGAACGGGGCCGGGATCTGCACATGGATGCCCGCGCCGTCGCCGGTCTTGCCATCGGCATCCACCGCGCCGCGGTGCCAGATCGCCTTCAGTGCGTCGATGCCGTTTTCCACGACCCGGCGGCTGGCTTTGCCATCCAGCGACACGACCAGACCAACCCCGCACGAGGCTTTCTCGTCATCTGACTTGTACAGCGAATGCTCATCCATCCACTGGCGCTTGGCTTCCTCGGCGGCAACCCATTTGGCGTCGTATTCAGTCATCACAGTGCCTCCTCAGAGAGTGGGTAGGTCAGGATCGGGGACATGCGCGTCATCAGCATGTCGCAGTCGAATTGTGGTTCTGCCGCGGCGAAGCCCTCGTCGCCGGGAAAGGCGAAGGTCACGGGGCCTTGCAGGCTTTGGACCTTGTCGCCCTGCGCGTTCTCGAAATCTTCGAGGTCAGAGAAAAAGATCCGCATCTTGCGGCTGATATATTGCTGGCCGGTGCGCCGCGCGACGAAGGTGCCTGCGCCATCCTCGATCCGCAGATCGAAGGTGCAGCGTTCCAGCGGGACGCCGTCGATGGTCACGGTTTCGCCGGTCAGCTGGTCGTGGCCGATGTTGCGGCGCACCTCGCCAAAGTTGTTGCGGGTGACGAAATCGTAATCGTCCCGCCCCTCGGCCAGCAGCGCGCTGAACGAGGCATTGTCTTTCGATCCGGCGATGTCGAGCTGGTCGATCTCGCCGGTTTCGGGGCTGAAGCTTTCGATCCAGCGGGTTTCATCATCAATCTGGCTGATGAAGAACACGCCGCTGCCGTCGGCATAGGCCACAGTGCGATAGCCCGCCGGATCGCCCGCGCAACGATAGTGGTTGGCGACCTGGCATTGATGCAGTTGCACTGTCATTTCCAATTCGCAGCCGGGCGGGGGCGTGAACACACCGGCATGGCCGGGCAGGGCGGCGCACAGCCCCCCGATACTTGCCAGACATGCCAATGTTGCACGCACCACGGTAATCCCCTTGCGAGACGGTTTATTCAGCGGCCACCTGCGCGGCGCCATCCAGAAACTTGATGATCTCGGCCCCGGCTTCGCGACCATCACGGATCGCCCAGACCACCAGCGAGGCCCCCCGCACGATGTCGCCCACCGCGTAAACGCCGGGCAGGCTGGTCGTGTGGGTGTTGAACGCCGCTTTCACGGTGCCCCAACGCGTGGTTTCCAGCGCCTCGACGCCCCAAAGCTTGGGCAGGTTCTCGGGTTCGAACCCAAGCGCCTTGATCACCAGATCGACGCCTTCTTCATAGATGCCGCCTTCAATCGGTTCGGGCGACTGGCGCCCCGACGCGTCGGGTTGCCCCAGACGCATCTTCTGGATCGAGACCTTCGCCACCGGATTGCCGCTGAACCCGTTGGGGGCCGCCATCCAGACGAATTCAACGCCTTCTTCTTCGGCGTTTTGCACTTCGCGCTGCGAGCCGGGCATGTTGGCACGGTCGCGACGATACAGGCATTTTACCGAGGTCGCGCCCTGACGGATCGCCGTGCGCACACAGTCCATCGCCGTGTCACCACCGCCGATCACGATCACGCGCTTGCCTGCGGCGTTATAGGTGCCGTCTTCAAATTCCGGCACGTCGTCGCCGAAGCTGAGCTTGTTCGACACGGTCAGATAGTCGATCGCACGCACGATGCCCGCCGCATCCGCACCCGGATCACGCAGGTCGCGGGTTTTATAGACGCCCACCGCGATCAGAACGGCGTCATGTTTGCCGCGGATCGCGTCAAAGGAGATATCCTCGCCGACGTTGCAATTCATCACGAAATCGACGCCGCCTTCTTCCAGCTGACGCACGCGCTGCATGACGATGTCTTTTTCCAGCTTGAAGCCCGGAATGCCGTAGGTCAGCAGACCGCCCGCGCGATCATAGCGGTCATAGACCGTGACCTGAACGCCTGCGCGCCGCAGCACATCCGCCGCCGACAGCCCGCCAGGGCCTGCGCCGATGATCGCGACCGATTCCGCACGCTCATGCGCCGGTTTGATCGGCTTGACCCAGCCCATGTCCCAGGCGGTGTCGGTGACGTATTTTTCCACCGCGCCGATGGTGACCGTGCCGTGGCCCGACTGTTCGATCACGCAATTGCCTTCGCACAGACGGTCTTGCGGGCAAATACGACCGCAGATTTCCGGGAAGGTGTTGGTGGCCTGGCTGATTTCATAGGCCTCTTGCAGGCGGCCCTCGGCGGTCAGGCGCAGCCAGTCGGGGATGTTGTTGTGCAGCGGGCAATGCGCCTGGCAATAGGGCACGCCACATTGGCTGCACCGGCTGGCCTGCTCGGCCGCTTTCGCATCGGCGAATTCGCGATAAATCTCGTTAAAGTCATGGGCGCGGACAGTTGCGTCACGCTTCTCTGGCATCTCCTTCGCCTTGGTGACGAATTTGAGCATGCGTTGCTGAGCCATGGCTGCGCCTCCCTGAGGGTGTGGTTCGGGTGCGCCTGATTACACCGGCTGAAAAAAAATTAAAAGTCAGCTAGACTGACCTAAAACCGGGAAATTTACAGCCAATTAATGTCGCCGAGGTCGTTTTGGTGCAATTTTAGGTCACCATAGGTGACCTAACGCTTAGTAACCCAGCGCGATTGCAACCAAAACCACGCTGCCGACGATGATTCGCCACCAGCCGAACGGCGCGTAGCCATGCTTGCTGACAAAGGCCAGCAGCCCGCGGACCACGAAAATTGCCGAGATGAAGGCCATCACGAAACCCACCGCAATCAGATTGAGGTCGGCGGCGTTCAGCACGTCACGATTTTTGTACAGGTCATAGGCAAAGGCGCCTGCCATCGTCGGCATCGACAGAAAGAAACTGAATTCCGCCGCCGCACGTTTGCTGGCGCCAAGCGCCATCGCGCCAACAATGGTCGCACCCGAACGCGACACGCCCGGCACCATGGCCAGACATTGGATGACGCCAATCTTGAACGCCATGCCGAGCGGCAGATCCATCGCGTCGTCATGTGTCACCGGCAGATTCATCCGGTCAACGATCAGCAGGATCAGGCCGCCGACCACCAGCATCACGGCGATCAGCAGCGGCGTTTCAAACAGCACGGTCTTGATGAAGTCATGCGCCATCACGCCAATCACTACCGCCGGCAGAAACGCCAGCAGTACCGACGAGATAAACCGCCGCGCGCCCGGATCATGGGGGGCCGCGGCGAAAACACTGATCAGGCGTTTCGCATAAACACCCAAAATCGCCAGAATGGCGCCCAGCTGGATCACCACTTCAAAGGCTTTGCCGGTGCTGTGAAAGCCCAGAAAATGCCCGGCGAGCAACACATGCCCCGTGGACGATACGGGGATGAACTCGGTCAGCCCCTCCAGAAGACCTAGCAGGGCTGCGACGAGCGTGTCATTCATTACAGCGACTTTCTGAGGTTTTTGGCAGAGGCTTGAATCGCGTCATATTGCCCGTGCGGGCGGAAACGCCACAGATAGTCGGGCAAAACCGCGCCCATCGGCGTCGGTTTGATGCCCAGATCGGCAAAGCCTTTGGCGCCTTCGGCAACAACATTGTCGTTTTGCAGATTGGCGACTTGATCCAGCGTCAGCACGCGGTTGGTCACAAGGCCCAAGGTCAGCGTCTGAACCGTGTCGCCTGCCAGTGCGATGGCCTTGGCCACAAAGCGCGGCAGGTTCAGCACCAGACGGCGGCGCAGAACCACCGTCAGCATGCGGTTCATCAGGCCTTTGAACGTATCGACATCGGGGCCGCCCAGTTCGTAGGTGCCCGAAGCCTGCCCCAGAACGCCCATCACCGCGGCGCGCGCAACATCATCCACATGCACCGGCTGGAATTTGGTGTTGCCGCCGAAGATCGGCAGCACCGGCCCGAAGCGGGTCATCGCGGCGAATTTGTTGAAGAAGCCGTCTTCGCTGCCGAAAATGATCGACGGGCGCAGAATCATGGCCGTGGGGAAGAATTTCAGAACGGCGGCCTCGCCTTCGGCCTTGGTGCGGGCGTATTCGCTCTCGCTGGCGGCATCGGCGCCAAGTGCGGACAGGTGCACAAGGGTTTTCACCCCTTCCTTCGCCGCGATTCGCGCGACAAGAGCGGCACCTTCGGCCTGCACAGCGTTGAATTTGTTCGGGCCCTCGTTGACCAGCAGGCCCACGCAGTTCACCACCGCATCGGCCCCCTTCATCGCTTCACGCACGCTGATATGGTCGCGGATGTTGCACATAACGGGTTCGACCTGGCCGACGGCGCCGTAAGGCTTCACGAACAGCGCCTCGTTGGGGCGACGCACCGCAACGCGCACGCGCCAGCCCTCTTTTGCCATGCGCCGTGCGATATACCGCCCGACAAACCCCGAACCGCCATAGATCGTGACCAGCTTCGACATCGGCTTTGGCCTCATATATTACAAAAAGTCGCACCCTGATTACCGCCAAGCCCCTTGCCAAACAAGGCCTAAGGCTGCGCCGCAGAAAAAGCCGTAAAAAATCTTTCATATCCCCGTTGACACCCCCTGTGGCACCCGTTACATCGCCCCCCACGACACCTGCCCAGGTGGCGGAATTGGTAGACGCGCACGGTTCAGGTCCGTGTGCCGCAAGGCGTGGAGGTTCGAGTCCTCTCCTGGGCACCAAGTCTTTCCGGTGAACCTGCACCGGTCGCAAGACCCTCGCGAAAGCGGGGGTTTTTCGTTTTCAGACCATAGGCTTCCATTCCGGCCGTTGGCCGCGTTGGCATTGTCGGGCGAAAGCGCTTATATGGCGCCAAAGCACAATGAAAGAATTGCCCGTGGCCCTGCACCTCCATCAAAATGACCTGCCCGAAGGGCTTGATCTTGGCCCGGTTGTGGCCATCGACACCGAAACCATGGGGCTTGACCCGCGCCGTGACCGTCTGTGCCTGGTGCAGCTGTCGTCGGGCGATGGCAGCGCACATATGGTGCAAATCGCCAAAGGTCAGACCGAAGCGCCGCGCCTGTGTGCGATGCTGGCCGATCCGGGGGTGGAAAAGCTGTTCCACTTTGGTCGATTCGACGTCGCCGCGCTTTATAATGCGTTTGGCGTTGTGACCGCGCCGGTGTTCTGCACCAAAATCGCATCGAAAATGATCCGCACTTTCACCGACCGGCACGGGCTGAAATACCTGCTGCAGGAACTGGTCGGCGTGGATATTTCCAAGCAGCAGCAAACTTCGGACTGGGGCGCGGCGCAGCTGACGCAGGCGCAGCTCGAATATGCGGCATCGGATGTGCTGTATCTGCACAAGCTCAAGGACGAACTGGCCCGCCGTCTGGCGCGCGAGGGGCGCACCGAGCTGGCCCGGGCCTGTTTCGATTTCCTGCCCGCCCGCGCGCAGCTGGATCTGCTGGGCTGGGAGGAACCCAATGACATCTTCCACCACTGATTACCTCGAGGCCGCGCGCCGCGTAATCGCGATCGAGTTGGAGGGGCTGAGCCAACTGTCGGCGAGTCTGGACGGCAGCTTCGCCGCGGCGGTCGAGGTGATTCTCAAGGCGCGCGGCCGGGTGATCGTGTCGGGCATGGGCAAATCGGGCCATGTTGCGCGCAAGATCGCCGCGACACTGGCCTCGACCGGGACGCCCGCGCAATTCGTCCACCCCGCCGAGGCCAGCCACGGCGATCTCGGCATGGTCACGCGCGAAGATGTGGCGCTGGTGCTGTCCAATTCAGGTGAAACGCCGGAACTGGCCGACCTGATCGCGCATACCCGTCGGTTTTCGATCCCGTTGATCGGTGTCGCCAGCCGTGCCGACTCGACCCTTTTGCGGCAGTCGGATGTGGCCATCGTGCTGCCGCAGGCCCCCGAGGCCTGTGGCACTGGCGTTGTGCCCACCACTTCGACCACGATGACGCTGGCGCTTGGCGATGCGTTGGCAGTGGCGTTGATGGAGCATCGCCAGTTCACGCCAGAACATTTCCGCACCTTCCACCCCGGGGGGAAACTTGGCGCGAAACTGTCGAAAGTGGCGGATCTGATGCATCGCGACATGCCGCTGGTGCCCGAGATCACGCCAATGTCCGAGGCACTGCTGGTGATCAGCCAGAAGGGGTTCGGCGTTGTGGGCGTGACCGATGACGCGGGCCAGCTGATCGGGATCATTACCGATGGTGACCTGCGGCGCCACATGCAGGGCTTGCTGGATCATACCGCAGTCGAAGTCATGACCAAAAGCCCGCGCACCATTCGCCCCGACGCCTTGGCCGAGGCCGCCGTCGCCGTGATGAACGAACGCAAGATCACCTGCCTGTTCGTCGTGGCCGACGGTCAGCCGCAGGGCATCTTGCATATCCATGATTGTTTGCGCGCCGGAGTGGTGTGATGCAGTACGACAACCCGCATTCGGCTGTGGTAAGTTGGGCAAAGATTGCCCTGCCTCTGGCTGCGCTTGGGTTGTTGTCCACGATGTTTCTGTTTTCAGGCAAGGTCGATCCAACCACCGCCCGGTTGTATGCCGAGGTGGATGTCGATGAACTGGCGCGTCAGCCGCGGATGACCGCACCGCAGTTTTCCGGGATGACCCAGGAGGGCGCGGCCCTGACGGTCACGGCACAAACCGCAATGCCCGACCCGAACGGCGGCGGGGCCACGGCGGAGCGCCTGGCGGCCAAGCTCGAATCCGCCGATGGTCTGGTGACCGAACTGACCTCGAAGGCCGGGCGGCTGGACCCCGCGCAGGGGCAGGTTGTGCTGAGCGATGGCGTCGCGGTGCAGACTTCGGCGGGGTATCGCATGGCGACGGACCGCATCGAGATGGCGACCGATCACACCAGCGTCGTTGCCCCCGGCCCGGTGCAGGGCGAGGCCCCCTTCGGCACGATTTCCGCCGATTCGATGACGCTGACCGCAACGTCCCCCGACGGGCCGCACGATCTGGTTTTCAATGGTCATGTGAAGCTGATATATCAGCCGAAGGAATGAGGTTTATGGTCATGTTGCTTCGTGTTTTTGCACTTGTGCTGATGGTCGTCCCCGGTGTGGCGCTGGCGCAGCAAGTGGCCTTTGGGGGCATTCGTGCCAACACCTCGGCCCCGGTCGAGATCACGGCAGACAGCCTGTCGGTTCGCCAGGAGGATGGCACCGCGATCTTTAGCGGAAACGTCCTGATCTTGCAGGAAGACATGCGTTTGCAAGCTGCCAGTGTGCAGGTCGAATATGGTGATGACCATGGCCAGATCAAACGACTGCATGCCTCTGGTGGGGTGACGCTGGTGTCTGCCGCCGATTCCGCCGAGGCGCGCGAGGCGGTCTATGAACCTGCCAGCGGTCAGATCGTGATGACCGGCGATGTGCTGTTGACGCAGGGGGCCAACGTGATGGCCGGGCAAAAACTTGTCGTCGATCTGAAAACCGGAACTGGCCAGATGGACGGGCGCGTGCGCACGATTCTGCAACCGGGGGGCAATTGATGGCCCAGACCGATCGTTCCGACGTCGCCGATCCGCTGAGCGAAGACGGCACAGGCGGCCTGCGCGTCGTCAACCTGCGCAAAAGCTATCGCCGTCGCCTGGTGATCCGCGACTTCTCGATGCATCTGAACCGCGGCGAGGTCGTGGCGTTGCTTGGGCCGAACGGTTCGGGCAAAACCACCTGTTTTTATAATATCGCCGGGCTGATCACCCCCGATTCCGGGCAGGTGACGATTGACGGTACCGACGTGACCACCCTGCCAATGTATCGCCGGGCGCGTCTGGGCATCGGCTATCTTCCGCAAGAGGCCTCTATTTTCCGCGGCCTGAGCGTTGAACAAAACATCATGGCAATTCTGGAAATTGCCGTGCCCGAGCCGCACAAACGGCGGGAACGGCTTGAAGAACTGCTCGGTGATTTCTCGATTGGGCATTTGCGGCAGGCGCCCGCATTGGCGCTGTCGGGGGGCGAACGTCGGCGCGTTGAAATTGCGCGCTGCCTGGCGGCCGATCCGAAATATCTGCTGCTGGATGAACCCTTCGCCGGGGTCGATCCGATTGCCGTGAGCGAGATCCGCGCTCTGGTGTCCCATCTGAAAGAACGGGGCATCGGTGTGCTGATTACCGACCATAACGTGCATGAAACCCTCGAAATTGTTGATCGGGCGTATATCCTGCACGATGGCAAGGTGTTGATGTCGGGGCGTACCGAAGATGTCGTGCGCGATGAAAATGTGCGCCGCGTCTATCTAGGGCAAAATTTCCGTATTCAGTAGTGTGCTGCGCTGCGGCGTAGGTCACCCGTTGACACCTCCGACGATCCGTTCCCAAATGAGACAAATGCGTGAACACCGCCCCATGTCCCGTGCGATTGCGCCGCAAGATTTCGGCAAACCGAAACCTGTGTGCCGCGCGATTTTTCGGCGGGTCACGCCAGATTTTTCGATTTTAACCGGTCTGCAACCCGAATATGAAATTCGGGGATCAGGCCTTTGACGTGAAGGAGAAACCATGCGTTACCAGATCAGCGGAAAACAGCTCGACGTGGGTGAAGCGCTGCAAAGCCATGTGAAGTCCGAACTGGGCGAAACGGTGGAAAAATATTCCCAGCGCCCGACGGATGCGACCGTGGTCTTCTCGCGCAATGCGTATGAATTCCTGTGCGAAGCGACGGTCCACCTGTCTACGGGGCTGACCGCTGCGGCGACTGGCCATGCGACCGAAATTTACGCCGCTTTCGAAGCGTGCCGTGAAAAAATGGACAAGCAGCTGCGTCGCCACAAGCGTCGCCTGAAAGACCACCACAAGGAGCGCATCTCGCCGGTTGAATTTGACCAAGCGGGCCTGTATGTCCTCGCCGCGGACGATGAAGAGTCGGAGGTCGATGGCAGCAGCAGCCTCGCACCTGTGATCGTGGCCGAGATGGAGACCAAGGTCCCCACGCTTTCGGTCGGCGAGGCAGTGATACAGATGGAACTGGCTGGCGCGCCTCTGCTCGTGTTCCGCAACGAGAAACACGGTGGGGTCAATGTCGTGCATCGCCGCGACGACGGCAATGTGGGCTGGATCGACCCGCGCAACAGCAAGTGAGCGCCTGACATGGCAGGCGCGGAAAATGGACAAATGGATCTTTCCAACCTGCTCAAGCCGGGCGCCGTAAAGGCCTTGGCCAATGTGACGAGCAAGAAGCGCCTGTTTCAGGATCTCGGTGAAATCGCGCATTCAGCCTACGGGCTGGATGCGTCGCAGACGGTCGATGCACTGCAAGAGCGGGAAAGCCTCGGGCCGACCGGGGTGGGGCATGGTGTGGCGTTGCCGCATGCCCGGCTGCACGGGCTGAAGACGGTCGTGGGTGTGTTCTTGCGCCTCGAACGGCCGCTTGATTTCGATGCGGTGGATCGCTTGCCGGTCGATCTGGTCTTTGCCCTGTTTGCGCCCAAGGATTCGGGCGTCGATCACCTTAAGGCGCTGGCCTTGGTGTCGCGCACGATGCGCAGCCCGGAAACCTGCGCAAAACTGCGGGCCAACACTGACCCGTCGGCGCTGCATGCGGTTCTGACCGCTGCCCAAGGTGTTCAGGCGGCCTGATCAGGCCGCGTTCCAGTTGCCAAACCCGAATTGCATGAAGTCGCGCATGTAAGTGTCATGCGCGGCGACTTCCAGTTCGGGGGTCCAGATTTCGGCCAGTTTGACGGGGGCAGTGTCAATGTCGCCCAGATCCAGTGGCGGGGCGGTGATGTCTGCCGCCTCGGCCAGATAGGCCAGATCCTGCGCAAGCCGTTCTTCCCGCGCCATCAGATCGGGGAGCGCGAATTGCGCAAATCCCTGCACGGCAGCCGACTGGCTGGCCCAGAACGGGTGCACTGGCAGGCTGGTCTGCGCATTCAGATTGGCCTTCAGCCAGCGGATGAAGGCCAGCAGCGCCTGCCCGTGATCGGCGGCGTTCAGGCTTTTACCCTCGGCCGGGATCGGCAGTTTGTAGGATTTGCGCAGCACCTCGCGCGTTTCGGCAAAGGCAGGCCAGTTCAGCAGCGCGCTAAAGGCCAGATGCGCGCGCATCAACGGGTGACGCAGCACGGTAAAGCTGCGGTGACCGGGGTGTTTGCGCTTCCACTGCCGCAGGGTCTTTTGCGAGAATTTGTCTTCCAGCGGCCCGATCTGCGCCATCCAGGCCCGGATCGGGGCATCCATCGCCGGGCGCAGCGGCATATACAGCAAGCCCGCCTCGGCGCAGGCGACAAAGCCCGGCACGTTCGGGCCCCGACGCGGTTCGAAATTCGGCGTGCGCGACAGGTTGAACCGATCAAGCCGCGCCAGCGACGCCTCCATCCCCGGAAAATTGCTGACCTTCGTTTCCAGCGGCTCAGGGTTTTGCGGCACCAGACTGCCGGGCAGCGCGCCCAGCCGGGCCTTGACCCCGAGCCAGCCTGCCAGTCCGTTCAGAACATCCAGATCCTGCGCGTCTTCATAGTCGATGTAGAACGCAGTTTGCGCGCTGGTCTGCAGCGCGTGCATCAGCACAATCTGAAACCCCTGCAACTGCGCCAGATGATCTTCGAACTCCTCAGCGTCGAAACTGGCCTGCGCGGCCTTCCGGTGCTTGGCGTCGCCCAGCTTCCATTGCCCGGTCGCGCGTGCAATTTTCAGGCTGACATAGCTGTCGATCGGGTTGCGGGTCAGCACGATCTTGGCACAGCTCGGGTCGGCCAGCATCGGCTCCAACACCCGCGGGTCGTGATCGTGGAAATAGCGACATCCGTTCAGCCCGGGCGCCTGCACAATCTTGTTCCACAGCTGTAGGGGGTCGGTATCGCGCGCGGCCCGCGTCACGCCCTGCAACTCGGTGCGGTTGGGATAGCCGATCAGGGCGGGGTTAAATGCCTCGCCATGGCAGGTCACGCCCTCCATCGCATTCAACGCCGCTTCCAGCAGGTTCGAGCCGGTGCGCATTTCGGCAAAAATCACGAAGCTGTTGAATTTGGACATGACCTCACTTCACCAGATAAGGGCGCCCACGCCGCGAGGCATTGGGCCGCGGATCACCGCCGACAGGAAAATCGCCCATCAGCCGTGGCTGCATCCCCTGATTTTTCAGGTTTTGCAAAAACTGCCCAAAGCCGTTCAGATCCACCATCTGCGGCGCTTCGGTCAGGCGGCGGGTCGCCCGCGGGCTGATTTCGTCGATGATGGTCTGCAACGGCTCCATCGGGTTTTCAACGAAATCGGCCATGTTCCAGATCCGCACCCGGGCTTTCACATACATAGAGCGCAGGATCGACAGGTGGTTCAGTTCCAACTGCTGCAGCCGCGCAGCCTCGGCCCGGATCGTCGCGAAATTCTCGTTCGAGCGGAACAGCGGCACGGCCCAGGCCCCGGTGATGACCGAGATCTGCGCATTCGGATCGGTGGCGGTGAACCAGTTGATGTCTTGCGTATCGCGCGGGCTGAACATGAAGCACTGCCGTTCCCCACGCGAGTTCCAGATGACATTGGTCAGGAAGGCGCGCGGGTTGTAATCGCGCAACTTGGCCGCATCGCTCAGGCAGCCGTTAAACATCGTCTCGCCGCCGGCAAATTCGGCACGCCTGGGGCCGAACAGATGACCGTGCACCCGGGCCCCCACATATTTCGACAGCCAACCGTCGAAATTCTCGAACAGGTCGGAAAACCCCTGAAACATCGAATAGGGCGCCGATGTCTTGCCATTCTCACGGTCGAGTAGCGGAAAGCGACTTTGCATATACAGTCCGGGCCGGCCTTTGGTGCGCCGTTCCACCGCCTTGGAAAACAGCCGGTCAATCTTGGCCGGGTTCGGTTCGGCCGTGCTTTCCGCCTCGCGGCGCGGCGACAGGAAGGTGGCATAAAGCCGGTCGGCCTTGGGCCAGACCTTGCGCGCCACAAAGCAATCGGACCGCCGCAGCAGCTGCAAGTGATCGTCGTAAAAGATGTGCGGCTTGCCCTGAAAATCGAATTTCGACAACGTCAAAGAGCGGCTTTCGATAGAGGTCGCATAGAGCCGCGCCAATGTCTGGAAATAGCTTTCATCCGGGATCCAGACCTTTTGAAAGTAACGGTCGTAGGTCTCGCGCTCGGGGTCTTGCAAGATCGCGCTCAGCGTTTGCCGCGTCAGGCACCACCATTGGCTGCCCAGATGCGGCACCAGACCGACGGGGATCTTGCGCTTGAACCCCAGACGGCGTTGCAGGTGGACATAGCGGTCAAACAGGCGGCGCTGCTTTTTCCACGAGAACGGGAAACGCAGGGTAAACCGCTCCATGTCAATGCCGCCGACGGTCCAGCCGACTTCGGCTGTGGTAACGCTTTCGATGAAATCGGTGTAGGGGCGCGCATCCAGATAATCGACGAGTTCCTGAACCGGGCGCAGCGGCAGGCACGCACCAGAGGCAAGAAAAACGTGCCGCACCTCATCGTGCAGCGCCAGCATCTGTTCGGCCCCTGCCTGTGCGGCGGCCACCAGCGACCAGGTGCCCCAGTCGCATTTGTAGCGCCGCGAAAACGAGATGATGCCCAGATCCGCGACCGCATCGCGCAGCCCATTGAAATCACGGTCGGGCACGCGTTTGTCCACATGAATCACCACCGGCGCGCCACTGGACGCCCAGAACCGCGCGACCTGCGCGGCCCGGTCCAGCGCCGTGTGGCACATCATGATGAAGCCGATGGTCACCCGCGCGCCCTCATGCCCAGTTTCCCTTGGAAATCAGCCCCAGAATTTCAAGCTGACGCCAGTTGATGTATTTTTCGGACCATTTGCACCACAGGTCGGGCTCGGTGCTGAGCATCGCGGCATAGGCCTTGTATTCGCGCGATCCGGCGAAATGTTCGCGCCGTTTCAGTTCCTCGGCGACCTTGTCGGTCAGTGGTGACAGGAACTTGGCGTGCAACAGGCACCCCGATGCCTTTTCGCCGCCCCATTCGTCGTAGACCGTATTCAACCCGCGCGGCAGGATCATATGGGTGGATGACAAGAAGGCAAATGACCGTTCCCATTTGACCAGCGGGATCTTGTTGAGCGAGGGCGCCGCCTTCGGCTTGTCCGCAAAGAACATGCGCGCCCTCGGCCCGCCTTGGATCCACAGGTTCTGGAAATACGCATTCTTGGAGATCGTATAGTTGCCGCTGTCGAACCAGCTGGCAATCTCGAACGGGTCCTGACCTTCCTTGTAGGGCACCGCGTCAATCGCCCCCTTGGGATACATGTCCAGCAACATCGCCGGGAAAGAGCGGATGTCATAGGTATCAAGCCAGTCGGTCAGCGCCGTGATCGGGCGGGTGTCGCAGAACGGATAGACAAAGAATTCATCGGGATCGACCGTCAGCGTCCAATGCCCCGATCCGTATTTGCGCAGCAGCCAGTTCATCCAGTCGATGCCAAAGCGTGCGCGTTTATAGCTGGCTTCGGTGCCCCAGAGCGAGACATCGGGCTGCGCCTTGAGATACTCGGTCGAGCCATCATCCGAGGCGTTATCGACGATCAGGAAATGGCGAACCCCCATCTCGCGATAGTAGCGCAGGAAATAGGGCAGCCGGATACGTTCATTGCGCAATGTGACAAAGGCCAGAATGTCCTGACGGGCGATCTTGGAGGTCTGATCGTTGAGCATGCGCAAGTCGCGCCTCTTGCGGAACGCGCGATAGAGGCGGCGCTTGCGTTCCAGACGCAGGCGGTATGTGTTCCAGATGCTCAATCCGACCCTTTCCCGGCGGTCATGATCCTGCGGCGTGGATTGTTTCTCTCACGTCTTCTTTAAGACGATATTGAAATGCTCTGTCCACGTCGGAATAACAATTTTTTGATATTCCGTGCCGATAGTTTCACAATCCGTCCCCGCGCCCCCCGCCAGTCTTTTTATCTTCTGCAGCCAATCATAGGGCGCGTCGGGGTTTGCGTAAATGGCGCTGTTGCCAAGCAATTCCTGCGTGGCGGGCAGTGGCGTGGCGATTATCGGGGTTCCAAGCGCGGCGGCTTCCAGCAGCGGCAGGCCAAACCCTTCGGCGAAAGAAGGCATCAGCAACGCCTGTGCCCGCGTCAGAAGTGCCGCGACCGCAGCATCGGACAGGCCGGACCGTTCTTGCACCACATGACCTTGCCGGGCCGCCTGATCGAGTCGGGCGAAAACTGCCTCATTGCGCCAGCCGCGCCGCCCCAGGATCAGCAGCCTTGGCACCTGCTCTTCGGGGATCTCGGCCAGCATTTTGGCCCAGACGTCCAGCAGCAGCGCATGGTTTTTGCGCGGCTCTATGGTGCCCAAGGTCACGAAATATCCGGGCAGCAGGTCCAGATCGCCGGGAATTTGCGCGGGATCGGGCGGCGTTGGGGTAACGCCCAGATGCGCAGTCAGAACCGGCGGCAACGGCAGGCCCAATCGCGCGGCATGCCGTGCCAGATCTGCGGCGGTCGCGGCGGAATTGGCAAGGATCAGGTCAGCGGTGTTCAGCGTTGCGGCAAAGCTCGCCGCAAACCGTTCGGGTTCGCCCTCGCGCGCAAACTGCGGAAAATCGAGGGGGATCGTGTCATGCAGCATGGCCGTGATACGCAGCCCCGGAACACGCCTTAGCCGCCGCAGGGTTTCCGGGCGCAGGCTGGTCTGGCCGACGTTGATATAGCACGCGGGCACGGGCAGATGCCGTGTGATCAGCCGTGTCAGGGCGCGATGCCGGGTCCGTGCCATTGCGCGGGTCCGCAGGCCCGCTTCCAGCCGCATCTTAGGGCCGCGCCGCCCGCGAAGCCGGTCAAGCCAGCCCGCGCAGGGCAGGGTTTCGGGGGCGCTGAGCGCAGCCAGCAGGAATTCGGCTTCGGCCCCGCGCAGCAGCAGATAGCCATATGATGTCCGGCACAGCAGATAAAGCGGCACCGGCCCGTGGCGCAGATGGTCCAGATAGGCGGCTTCGACCCGGTCAACCCCGGTCAATGGCCCCAGACCTACACGCGACACCAGCCGTGTGACATCCAGCAGCCGCGCAGCCGGGTCAGGCATCGTAGTGCCCGGTCTGGTGCCATCGCCATGCGTCGGCGATCATGGTTTTCAGATCGGCACGTTTGGGGGCCCACCCAAGGTCCGTCATTGCCTTGGTTGACCCCGAGACCAGAACCGCGGCATCGCCGGGGCGGCGGGGGCCCTCGATAATCGGCACATCGCGATTGGTTACGCTGCGCGACTGGGCGATCACGTCGCGCACCGAAAAGCCGCTGCCAGAGCCCAGACAAAACACGTCCGACCCTTTGCCTGCCTCGAGCCATCGCAACCCCAGCACATGCGCATCGACCAGATCCGAGACATGCACGTAATCGCGAATACACGTGCCATCCGCCGTGGGGTAATCCGATCCGAACACGGTCAGCGCGGGGCGTTTGCCCGCGATGGCATCCAGCATCAGCGGGATCAGATGCGTCTCGGGCTGGTGAAATTCACCGACCTCGGCCTCGGGGTCGCAACCGGCCACGTTGAAATAGCGGAAAATCACCGAATTCAGCCCGTGGCTGGCGCCGAAATCGCGCAGCATATCCTCGATCGCGCGTTTCGAGCCGCCATAGGCGTTGATCGGCGCCTGACGGGTGGTTTCGTTCAGCACAACGCCATCCTGATCGCCATAGGTCGCACAGGTCGAGGAAAACACGAAATCGAGGCACCCCGCCGCAACGGCCGCCTCGATCAGGGTCAGGCTGGACAGCACATTGGCGCGCCAGTACTTGCCGGGGTCTTTCACCGACTCGCCAACCAGACTGAGGGCCGCGAAATGCATCACCGCGACCGGCTGCCATTTCGCAAACACCTCGTCCATGCGGCGGCGATCCGCCAGATCGCCCTCTTCGAGCGGCCCAAACTTGACCGCGTCACGCCAGCCGGTGACGAAGCTGTCGTAGGTAACCGGCACATACCCCGCATCCCGAAGGGCCTTGCAGGCGTGGGACCCGATGTAGCCGGCGCCGCCGGTTACCAGAACATGCTTCGTCATCAGTTATTCTGCCGCCGCGCGCATCGCCATCACTTCGCTCAGATATTCCAAGAACTCCTCGCGCAGATCTTCGCGGGCCAGACCGAAGGCCACCGTTGCTTGCAGGAAGCCTGCTTTGGTGCCGCAGTCATAACGCTGTCCACGGAAGCGGAAGCCATAGACCGGGTTGCCCGCTTCGATTTCTTCGGCAATCGCGTCGGTCAGCTGGATTTCGCCACCGGCACCCTCTTTTTTCTTGTTCAGGTTGGTCATCACATTCGGGGTCAGAATGTAGCGACCGATCACGGCCAGATTCGAAGGCGCATCTTCGGGCTTGGGTTTTTCGACCATGCCCTTGACCTTGACCATCGACCCCATGTCCTCGGCGATATCCAGCACACCATAGGAAGAGGTGCGCTCGTGCGGCACTTCCATTGCGGCCACGACGTTGCCGCCGGTTTCGTTATAGGCCTCGACCATCTGCGCGAGGCAGGGCTTGTCGGCGGCGATCACGTCGTCGGTCAGGATGACCGCGAAGGGCTCGTTGCCGACCAGACGGCGGGCACACCACACGGCATGACCCAGACCCAGCGGGCGGTTCTGGCGCACATACGCAATTGCGCCCGAATCCATGTTGGTGGCTTTCAGGGTTTCCAGAAGCGCGGTCTTGTTCGATTTGCGCAACGAGTTTTCCAACTCGGGGGCGTCGGCGAAATAGTCCTCCAATGCGGACTTCCCGCGCGAGGTCCCGAAGATAAATTCTTTAATGCCCGCTGCCCGCGCTTCGTCGATCGCGTACTGGATCAGCGGCCGGTC
>JAQTYE010000181.1 GCA_028749255.1 Paracoccaceae bacterium
AGGGCAGAGCCCCCATCGCTGACGGCCGCGCCAATGCTATTGGCCACCGCCCCCGCCAGATCGCCAGCTCCCTGCACCGCGGCACCAAGACCGCCACCGGGCGGGGCCGCGGGAGGAGCCTCTTGCGCCAGCGCTGCGCCCGCAACAGCCCCCGCCAAGACGCCGGCCACAGCCAGAGCCCGCCAGGAACCGATTGCCAAGCTGACGTGTGCGCGTGTCATAGTGCCTCTTTCCATTCCAACCTTCCTAAGCCGCGCCCGGCTGCTTTGCCAATCAAGGTTTTGCGATTTTCATTTCGAAACCACACCATTTGCACCACCACGCCCCTACGTCACCCGCGCTTAACAGCAGATCGGGCGCCTGCGGCAAAAATTCTGTGTGCAATGGTATACAAAATGAAGACTCCCCCCTTGATCGACTCTGCCCAATCGGGCAAACACCCTTCAGCGACACCCTATTCATCCCAAGGGAGGCCATCTGATGCCCATCGTCACCGGACAGGACACTGCCAAGACCCGCCGCAAGCTTACCGCGGGTGGCAAGACCGTTTCCTACTTCTCCATCCCCGCCGCGCAAGAAGCCGGTCTGGGCGATTTTTCGAAGCTGCCCGCTTCGCTGAAAGTCGTGCTGGAAAACATGCTGCGCTTCGAAGACGGTGGGTTCACCGTTTCGGTGGATGACATCAAAGCCTTTGCCGAATGGGCCACGCTGGGTGGCAAAAACCCGCGCGAGATCGCCTATCGCCCCGCGCGCGTTCTGATGCAGGACTTCACCGGCGTTCCGGCCGTGGTTGACCTGGCCGCCATGCGCGACGGCATCAAGGCCCTTGGCGGCGACGCCAAAAAGATCAACCCGCTGGTTCCGGTCGATCTGGTCATCGACCACTCGGTTATGATCGACGAATTCGGCACCCCGCGCGCCTTCCAGAAGAACGTTGATCTGGAATACGAACGCAACATGGAGCGGTATCAGTTCCTGAAATGGGGCCAGGGCGCGTTCGACAACTTCCGCGTTGTGCCCCCGGGAACCGGCATCTGCCACCAGGTGAACGTTGAATATCTGGCCCAGACCGTCTGGACCGACACCGACCAGAATGGCGAAACCGTCGCCTACCCCGACACTCTCGTCGGCACCGACAGCCACACCACCATGGTCAACGGCCTGGCCGTTCTGGGCTGGGGCGTGGGCGGGATCGAGGCCGAGGCCGCGATGCTGGGCCAGCCGATTTCGATGCTGATCCCCGAGGTTGTGGGCTTCAAACTGACCGGCGCGCTGGTCGAAGGCACCACCGGCACCGATCTGGTGCTGAAAGTCGTGCAGATGCTGCGCAAACATGGCGTGGTCGGCAAATTCGTCGAATTCTACGGTGAAGGCCTCGACAAGCTGCCGCTGGCACAGCGTTCGACCATCGCCAACATGGCCCCCGAATACGGCGCCACCTGCGGCTTCTTCCCGATCGACGCCGAAACCCTGCGCTACCTGCGTCAGACCGGCCGCGACGAAGACCGCATCGCACTGGTCGAAGCCTATGCCAAAGAGAACGGCTTCTGGCGTGGCCCGGATTATGCGCCGATCTACTCGTCGCATCTGGAACTCGACATGGGCACCATCGTGCCGGCGATCTCGGGCCCGAAACGCCCGCAAGATTACCTGCCGCTGACCGATGCCAAATCGACCTTCTCGAAAGTCGTGGCCGAGTATCGTGGCCTCGACATCTCGGACGCCGCCAAAGAAATGGCCGATGAGGGCAATGTCGCGACCAAGCCGGTTGAAATCTGCAAATCGGTTGCGGTCGAAGGCAAGGATTACAAGGTCGGTGATGGCTCGGTCGTGATCGCCTCGATTACCTCGTGCACCAACACCTCGAACCCCTATGTTCTGATCGGTGCCGGTCTGGTGGCGCGCAAAGCCCGCGCCCTTGGCCTGACCGCGAAGCCTTGGGTGAAAACCTCGCTGGCGCCCGGTTCGCAGGTTGTCGAGGAATACCTCAAGACCGCAAACCTGCAAGAAGACCTCGACGCGCTTGGCTTCAACATCGTGGGCTTCGGCTGCACCACCTGCATCGGCAACTCGGGGCCGCTGGGCGATCCGGCGATTTCGAAAGCAATCAACGACAACGATCTGGTCGCGGCCGCCGTGCTGTCGGGTAACCGCAACTTCGAAGGCCGGATCAGCCCGGACGTGCGCGCGAACTTCCTCGCCTCGCCGCCGCTGGTCGTGGCCTATGCGATCGCCGGTGACATGAACATCGACCTGTCGAGCGAACCGATCGCACAGACGCCCGAAGGCAAGGATGTGTTCCTGAAGGACATCTGGCCGACCGACGCCGAAATCGCCGAGCTGGTCGAGAAATGCGTGACCCGCGAAGCCTTCCTGTCGAAATACGCCGATGTGTTCAAAGGCGATGCGAAATGGCAGGCGGTCGAGACCTCGGAAGGCGAAACCTACGACTGGCCGCCGACCTCGACCTACATCCAGAACCCGCCCTATTTCCGTGGCATGTCCAAGGAAGCCGGGTCGATCTCGAACATCCGCAACGCGCGTGTTCTGGCGGTGCTGGGTGACATGATCACCACCGACCACATCAGCCCGGCCGGTTCGTTCAAACCGACCACCCCGGCCGGTAAGTACCTGACCGAACGCCAGGTCGCACCGAAAGACTTCAACAGCTATGGTTCGCGCCGTGGCAACCACGAAGTCATGATGCGCGGCACCTTCGCCAACATCCGCATCAAGAACGAGATGCTGGACGGCGTTGAAGGCGGCTACACCAAGGGCCCGAACGGCGAACAGACCTCGATCTACGACGCCTCGATGGAATACCAAGAGGCCGGCATCCCGCTGGTGATCTTTGGCGGCATCGAATACGGCGCCGGGTCGTCGCGTGACTGGGCGGCCAAAGGTACCAACCTGCTGGGCGTCAAGGGCGTGATCGCCGAAAGCTTCGAGCGGATCCACCGGTCGAACCTGATCGGCATGGGCGTGGTTCCGTTCGAGTTCACCGGCGGTGACACGCGCAAAACGCTGGGCCTGACGGGCGACGAAGTGGTCACCATCGAAGGTCTGGAAGGCAAGATCGTGCCGCTGTCGTTGGTGCCCTGCACCATCACCTACAAAGACGGCACGGTGAAGACGATCCAGCTGAAGTCGCGCATCGACACCGCGGTCGAGATTGAATACCTCGAAAACGGCGGCGTGCTGCACTACGTTCTGCGCAACCTCGCCAAGTCGTAACCGACCGACGACACATTGGAAAAGGCCCCGCGCTTGCGGGGCCTTTTTCGTTGGGCCGGGCGGCGAACAGACCCATTCCCAGCAACGGCCCGGATCGCGTAGAACGAAGCTCTGGGGCAGCCGCACCCCGATTCCTGCGCAGGTGACCCGTGACCGCCTCTTCCGCTGCCCGCCTTGTCGGGCTTGATCTGCTCAAGCTGTGTCTGGCTTTGTTGGTGGTCACGATTCACGCCAATCCGCTGCGCGAAGTCTCGGCCGAGGCGACGTGGCTGTTGGGCAATGGTCTGGCGCGGGTGGCGGTGCCGGGTTTTTTCACCGTCGCTGGCTACATGTTTCGCCCCGAGGTGCCGGGCCGGTCGCGCCGTCTGATCGGGCGGTATGTGTGGCTGCATCTGCTGTGGCTGACGCTCTATCTGCCGTTTTGGTGGCCTTCTGTCGCGGCCGGGGGCGTCGCGCAATATCTGCGGATGTGGATCTTCGGCTGGTGGCAGCTGTGGTTTCTGACCGGGCTGGCGGTGGCGGTGGCGGGCGCGGCGCTGGTCTGGCGCTGGCCTGCCCGGGCGCTGTGGGCGCTGGCGCTGGCGCTGTTCACGCTGGGTTACCTGTTGCAAATCGCGCGGATGGAACATTGGGTGCCGCGCGAATGGTGGCCGCTGCTGGTGCGCAACGGGGTGCTGCTGGGGCTGCCGTTTTTTCTGCTGGGGCACCTGCTGCGCCGCAGCGGGCTCGACCGGCGGATCGGCTTTGCGGCGGCCTTCGCGCTGGGGACCGCGGGGCTCGTGCTGAGCGTGGCTGAAACCATGGCCCTGCGCCATGTCGCCGATCCCGCGCATCCGCTGGCGCCCGAAACCTTGATCGCCGCGCTGATCGCCTGCCCCGCGCTGGTGATCGCAGCTGTGCGCGCGCCGCCCCTGCCCGCCTGGCTGAGCGCATGGCCATTGGGCACGCTGTCGGCCGGGATCTATTTTCTGCACATCGGTTTCGTGATCACGCTGACCCGGTTTTATCCGCTGCCCCGCGCCGAGGTTTATCTGATCGCCGTGATAGGGTCTGCACTGCTGACGCTTGCGCTGATCCGGCTGCGGCTGGCGGGTCGGCTGTTTTAACGCCGTCCCCTTGCAAGGCGCGCGCCTCCTTCCCATATCCGGTCCATGTTAAGGAGGTTCACATGACCGACACACGCGCGCTTTATATCGAGCAACGCATCGCCAATGAGACGGCTTCGCCGTTCGTGGCCTATCTGCTGTGGTTTTTCCTGGGGCTTTTCGGTGCGCATCGGTTCTACCTCGGCCGCTGGGCCTCGGGGCTGCTGATGCTGGCGCTGTTCGGCATCGGCTCGGCACTGGCGTTTGTTCTGGTGGGCTATATCCCGCTGGCGTTCGTGGGGCTGTGGTGGCTGATCGACGCGCTGCTGATCCCCGGCATGATTGCCGCCGACCGGGCCGAAATGCGCTGGCGGCTCTCGGGCGGCTGGTAAGGCGTGCATCCCCGGGTGGCGCGCACCTTGCGCAGCCCCCCGGTTTCAGGCAAGAGCAAGCAGACCCACCCCAACGCGAGGGCGATATGATGGATTACAGCAAATCAGGCGGCGCGCGCCCCGGCAAGAACAGCCCGCGCTATGCAGAACATAATGCCAAGGGCAGCACCAAAAACCCCTTTGGCGATCAGACCAAAAAGGCCGAACTGCTGGCCCGTATGAAGGCGGCTGCCGCCACCGGGACTGAGGCCAAGAAAGAGGACTGACCGTCCCTTTCGGGCCTCAGCCCAAGGCCACCAGAACCGCGCCCGCCGCGATCAACCCGACGCCTGCCCACGCCGCAGGTGACAGGGTTTCGCCCAGAAAGAGTGCGGCAAAAATCGCGACCAGAACCACGCTGAGCTTGTCCACCGGCGCCACCCGACCCGCAGGGCCCAGGCTGAGCGCACGGAAATAACACAGCCAGGACGCGCCGGTCGCCAGCCCCGACAGCACCAGAAACAACGCCGTGCGCGGCGAGATCGCGCCCAGGCCCCGCGCCTTGCCGGTCACCCAGACCAACACCCCCAAGGCCAGCGCCACCACCAGCGTGCGCAGCCAGGTCGCCAGATCGCTATCGACCCCGGCCACACCGATTTTCGCGAAAATCGCCGTCAGCGCGGCAAAGACCGCCGCCATCCCCGCCCAGAACTGCCAGCTTGCCAAAACCCAGCTCATGCGGCCTCGCGGATCGGAAATTCGGCAAGGGTTGCGGCCTGTTCCGCGCTCAGATCGGCGGGATCGACGACATAGGTATGGATCGAAAACGCCACCGCCCCGCTGACCGGCAGCCGCACAAGCCCCTGACGTTCCACACGAATATAGGGCAGATCGCCTTCGGGGGCACGGCCCTGCGCCTCAAGCCGCGGGTTGTGCAGCGGCGCGTTGGAATGATGCGCCGTGCCGCGCATCAACACCCGCCCGGGCTGAACCCCGTCCAGCAGGCGTTGTACGCGGGCGCCAATATCATCGGTATATTTCGCCACCGGCACATGAATGCCCATCATTGCCCGGCCCAGCTTTTCCCCCAGCGTCCAGCCCGCCGGAAAACACAGCGCCGCCCCGGTCAACACATGGCCCGGCGCGCCCGTCGCGTCAGGGCCCGGTTGCATCAGACACAGATCCTCTTGCACCAACCGCCCCAGCGTCGCCATCGGCTGCGCGGGATCAAGCGTCACCTCAACACCGTCGGGGCGGCGCACGCGCCCCGGCGCACAATCGAACCCCAGTGTGGGCAACTGCGCCAGAACCAGCGCCAGCAACTCCGCCGCAGCGGCTTGCGCACGCGGGGTCAGCGCCAGCACCCGCTCGGGCATCGTCGCGATCAAACGGTCGCGCTCGGCCATCTGCGGACCATAGGCGTCGTCCACCTCCAGCCAATCGGCCATCTCGATCGGCACAATCCCGGGCAGACGCCGGGTGCGTGGATCGGCCCAAGGGGCAAAAGGCAGGTGTTTCTGGCGGATCTGGCTCATGCCCGCAGGCTGCATCCGCGCGCGGCCAAAGGCAAGGGGCTCTGCCCCTCGGGCCTGCGGCCCTTCACCCCGGGATATTTGGACTTTATTGCAGCAGCTTCAACAAAGCGGAAATATCCCGAGATCGGAAGAGC
>JAQTYE010000182.1 GCA_028749255.1 Paracoccaceae bacterium
TGCGCAGGCGCCCGGCGGCACTCCTCAAGATCCAGGACATCCTCGATGTTCTGAACGAACAGCGCTCGAACCGTTGGGTCGATCTGATCGCTGAGGCCATTGCAGACCTGGCGCGCGAACTGGGCAGTAAACCAATCCCCGTGCCCGATGCCATCGAATGGCTGGCGGAATGGGCGCAGAATGTCCGCAGCGCGCAACGGGGGCTGTTGCTGCTCACCGCACACCGCTCGAAAGGGCTGGAGTTCGACCATGTCGTCATTCTGAATGGCGGCTGGCAGACGCTCTCAAAGGGCGAGGACGGCGAGGCCCCGCGCCGGTTGTTCTACGTTGCCATGACCCGCGCACGCCGCAGCCTTGCGGTCGTGACGAGCGGCGTGCATGCTTTTGTGCTCGCTGACAGCGAGAGCGAAATCCTGCGCAAGGTCGAGATGCCACGCCGCCTCGATCTGCCTGAGCCCGACCAGTATCAGGTGCCTGATCAGAGCGTGGTAGATCTGTCCTATGCCGGGCGCTTACCCGAGACGAGCCCGACTCTTGCCGCTATTTCTACGGCGAAGGTGGACGATCCGGTCACGTTGGAGCTGCAAAAGGGGAAATGGTTAATCCTTGATCGCAGCCGCCGCCCGCTTGGCCGTATGGCCGGGAACTGGGCACCGCCCAAGGGCACTCAACTTGTGGCTGGCAAGGTGGGCGCCATCGTGCGCTGGCGCAAGGCCGACAACGAAGAGCGCTTTCAGAGCTATCTCAAGCGCGACGAATGGGAGACGGTTCTGCCCGAACTGGTGTTCCGCAGGTCGGGCTAAGGAAAGATTGCGTGCGCGGGTGATCGCTGCGCGAGCGGTACACACTCCTTTCACCATGCCCTGAGATGCACACGTCCCCGTTGTGCAAGCGCAAATGGCCGTTTCGTCCGCATTACGACCACACCATCCCGAGTTGTGTTACGGCACAGTTCGAAGGGCGGCTTTGGAGAATGCGGCCATGCGGCACCCCTGGCAACTGGGCGGCAGCTTCGGGCCGGGTACGTCGATCAGGCTGTCGCCTTCGCAAGGGCGGAAAGCGGCCTGACGACGGCGCGGCATCGCTCCTGCAGCGAACCCGGTAAAGCGGACGTCCGTGCGCGACGCAGTGATCTCCTTGCCCCGCTCTATGCAAGGGCGGAAAGCGAAATTTCGCTACGCCGGGCACGAACGGCAGCAGATGATGAGACGCGAAGGCGTCTAAGAAACTCGGGGCTATTCAGCGATCATCGACGCGGGGTTTGTCATGGCTCTTGGGGAGGAACGGCTTCAGCCGCTCCATCTGCGCGTCGGTCAGCCAGTAAAGATTGCTCATCGATAAGGCCCCTTGCGGGGCCTGAATCACGCCAAAGGACCGAAATCAATGGGTCTGGAGCCTAGCAAACTGGGGGCTATTCAAGGACCTCATGGAGCGGGATGGAGTGAGGGGCGAGTGCGTTTGTGCGGGGCGTTCGATCCCACTCTTGAGTCGAACGCCCCGCAGCAGGACCGCTGGCCCGGCTCACTTCCAGGGGGTCGTTTCCCAGATCGTGCGGGCCACTTCGGATTGGGTTTCGGCGATGGCGGCGAAATCGGCCCCGGCGATGTAGTTCATCGGGTTGCCCTGCTCGGCCATCATCTTCTGGAATTCCGGGTTGGCATTCACCGCGGCCAGCGCCGAAAGCAGTTTGTCGGCCACTGCCGGTTCAAGCCCGACCGGTGCCACGACCCCGCGCAACGACGACATCTCGACGTCGAAGCCGCGTTCTTTGGCGGTCGGCACATCGGGGGCGAAGGGCGAACGTTCGTCGGACAGCACCGCGAGCACCTTGAGCTGATCCTCGAAGCCCACGGTCTGGCTCAGCGCCATCGTGCCCGCCGCGACATGGCCGCCGATCATCGCCGTGCGCGCCAGTGCCGCGCCCTTGAACGGAACCAGTGTGAACTCGGAATTGGCCGATTTGGCCATCATCAGCGCGGCGAAATGATCGTTGCCGCCAAGCGACGACAGCCCCATCGTCACCGCCCCGGGATTGGCGCGGGAATCCTCGATCAGCGCTTCGAGCGTGTCATAGCCCGACGATTTGCTGACCACGATCGTATTCGGATCCTCGACGAAATTCGCCAGATAGGTAAAGCTCTTGGCGTCGTAGTCGGCGGCCCGGTCATAGGTCAGCGCCAGCGCCGCCGGCATGTTGAACGTGCCCAGCGTATAGCCGTCGGGCTTGGCCGCCGCGACATGGGTGAAGCCGATCTGGCCACCGGCACCCGGCTCGTTCTTGACCACGACGGAAGCGCCACCAAGCGCCTCTTCAAGGAACTTGCCCACGGTACGCGCCATCACGTCGGTGCCGCCGCCCGCGGAATAACCGACGATGATCTCGATCGGCTTCTCGGGATATTCGGCGAGCGCCGGCGTCGCGGCGAGAGTAGCAAGGGCGAGTGCCCAGATGGATGTCTTCATGTCGGTTTCCTCCCGGTGTCATCCATGAAAATATGCTCGTCGATCCGGTAGCAGCGCGCCGCGCTACGCCAGAAGAGACTGTCTCGTTCCGCGTCACTCAGCCCGGCGGCGAGGCGCTTGAACGCATTCCAGAGCGTGCGATAGCTGAACTGCCCCTTGTCGACGGGGAAATTGCTCTCGAACATCCCGCGCGACGGCCCGAAGAGCGACAGGCAGCTGTCGACCCAGGGCTGCCAGTCGGCGGCCAGAACGCTTGACTGCGGCGGCGTGGGGCGGCTGGCGTAATCGTATCCCATGACCGACAGGCCGAAGCCGCCGATCTTGATCCGGGTATTAGGCAACTCAGCCACGCGCGCGAGGCCCGCGCGCCAGCTGCGGAAATTATCGGGATCGTCGCGCCGATAGGGGCCGACCCCGAGGGGGCCACCGCAATGATCGACGACCACGGTCAGCTCGGGCACGGCGCGGGCGACCGCGACAATCTCGTCGAGTTGCGTCTGATAGGCCCAGATATCGAGCGTCAGCCCGCGCGCAGCAACCGCGCGCGCGCCTTCGATAAAGGCCGCGCTGCGCAACAGCCCCTCTGGCGCGGGTCGCGGGTTCGAGCGCACGGCGGGATCGGCATGCCAAGCGGTCGTATTGCGGATGCCGCACAGCGCGCCCTGCCCCGCTTCGATGAGCGCCTCGAGCACGGGCGCCACCGCGGCGCCGAGTTGAAGGTCGGCGAAGCCCACGATCCCGGCGGGGTAGAAGGGGGAGGAGTGACCCCAGTCCCGGATCGTCTCGACTTCGCCGACCGGCCGCAGAGGCTCCGGCCCGTCAGGCCGGTAGCCGGTGCGACATTGCACATAGAGGCTGGCACGAACGTCATGCCCGCTGGCCGCATCGCACAGCAGATCGGCAACCCCGTAGCGCCCCTCGGGGCGGTCCCACAGGTGGTGGTGCGCGTCGAGGATCGGCTGCTCTGGCGCAAGAATTTCTTCCTGCACCAGCGCAAGCCAGTCTTCGCGAACCTGATGATGCGGACTGCCGGTCGACATGGGTCAGCCCTGCGCCCCCGAGTTGCGGTTGCCCCAGAAGCGGCGCTTGAGGCCCGGCCCGAAGACCACCGCAAGGGTCATCGCCACCAGAACCTGGCTGGTGTGATTGGCCAGCAGCCCGCTCCGGTCGCCCCGCCCGATGCGCAGTGCAAGGCGCAGGTTCTCTTCGGCAAAGGCCCCGAGGATCAACCCGAGCACGACCGGCGGCAGCGGGAACTTTAGCTTGTCCATCAGGTAGCCCACCGCCCCGAAGCCGAGCATCAGATAGACGTCGAACATCCGGCCGTGGATCGAATAGACGCCAATCAGCATCAGCACGATGATGATCGAGCCCAGGAGTGGACGCGGCAGCTTCAGCAGCTTGGCAAAGCTGTTGGTCGCGAGCGAACCGCCAAGGAACAAGAGCAGGATCGCGCCGAACAGGAACTGCCACATGAAGCCGAAGACCACATCGGGATTGTCGCGGAACAGCATCGGACCCGGTTGCAACCCGTGGATCAACAGACCGCCCAGCATGACCGCCGCAACCGCCGTGCCCGGGATCCCGAGCGTCAGTGCAGGGATCAGCGCCGAGGCCGTATCGGCGTTGTTGGCCACTTCAGAGGCGGCGACGCCCTCGGCCTCGCCCTTGCCCCAGGTGTCGGGCGTCTTCGAGGCGCGGCGGGCTTCGTTATAGGACATGAAGGCCGCCATCGAGCCACCTGCGCCGGGCAGGATGCCGATCCAGATGCCGATGAGCGAGCCCCGGATCCAGGTCTTCCAGAACCGCATCATGCGCGGCAGGGTGCGCCAGATCGGCTCGGTGCCGAGGTTGTCCGAAGCGGCGTTCTCGGTCTTCAGTGGCGCTTCCAGCAGATCAATCACCGGCGGCAGCGCATAAAGGCCGACGAGCAGGATGACGATGTTGATCCCATCGAGCAGTTCGAGATAACCGAAGGTGTAGCGATCGTTGCCAAAGATCGGATCCGAGCCGATCACCGACACGAAAACCCCAAAGCAAGCGCTGATCAGACCTTTGACGACGTTGCCGCCAAGCAGGAAGATGATCGAGCACAGGCCAAACACGGCGATCCAGAAGACCTCGGCCGGACCGAACAGCAATGTCACCTTGGACAGCGGCGGCGCCAGCAGCATAAGTGCAAAAGCGCTGGCGATGCCGCCGATCGAGGACGAGACGACCGCGACCTGCAGGGCGTAGCCGCCCTGCCCCTGCTGCGCCATAGGATAGCCGTCAAAGGTGGTGGCGACCGCAGCCGGCGTGCCGGGAATGCGCAGCAGCACCGCGGGAATCGCCCCGCCATACATCGCGCCATTATAGATGCCCGCCATCAGCCCGAGGGCCACCAGCGGATCGAGCCCGAAGGTGAAGGGTACGAGGACCGAGATCGCCATCGTGGCGCTCAGCCCCGGCAAGGCGCCGACCACGATCCCGGCAATGACGCCGATGGTCACCGCGAGGAAGTTGGTCAGGCCCAGAACCTGCGGAAGGGCATGAAGAAGATCGGAATACATGGTGTCCTCACATCGACCATAGACGGCCAGTCGGGAATTCCTGGGACATCGCGAAGCCGAAGATCAGCCAGATCGCGACCAGAACGATGAGCGTGGCCAGCGCAAGCCCGAACGGGTGACGATAGCCGAAGGCATAGGCGACCAGCGGCACGGAGATCGCGGTGGCGGGATAGAAGCCCACGAAATCGACGCCGAGCGCATAGAGCACGACGAGGGCAAAAGCGCCCAGAACACGCCGGGGCGCCTTGGTCATCGGGCGGGCGGCCTGGCCGGACCCGGCCTTGCGCTGATCCGAGATCAGCATGATCGCGCCCAGCACAATCAGGGAGACCAGCATGGTCGCGGGAAGCAGCGCCGAGAGCGGGCGCAGATCGACCGTCGGCAGCAGGAAACCGGCGGCGACGATGATCGTGCCGATGGCGGTCAGCGTCTCGGGCCGCAGGAAACGGTGTTTGGGGGTGTCGGACATTGCCAGCTCCGTTCAATCTGAAAGGGGGCGGGGTCCAGCCCCGCCCGCCGGTGATCAGTTCCAGGGGGTCGTTTCCCAGACCGTTTTTGCCAGTTCGAGCGTTTCGGCGTTGAGCGCCTTGAAATCAGCCCCAACCTTCAGCTCGACCGGGTTCGCCGTCGCCGCCATGGCGACCGCGAATTCTTCGTCGGATGCAAGCTTGCCGAAGGCGTCAAGCAGCTTGGCCTCGACCTCGGCGGGCAGCCCTGCGGGCGCCACGAAACCGCGCATCGACCCGTTTTCCAGATCGAGCCCCTGTTCCTTGAAGGTCGGAACCTCCGGCGCGAATTCCGACCGCTCGGCCTGCGCGACGCCCAGAACGTTGATCTGGTCCTGGAACTCCGCGACTTCCGAGATGTTCAGGATGCCCATGGCGACATGGCCGCCCATCAGCGCGGTGCGCGCCGGTGCCGAGCCCTTGAACGGAACGATGGTGAACTCGGTCCCGGTCATGTTTTGCAGCTTGGTCAGCATGAAGTGGTCGTCACCGCCAAGGCTCGACATGCCCACGGTGATCGAGCCCGGATCGGCCTTGGCCGCCTCGATCAGCTTGGCATAAGTATCAAGCCCGCTCGCCTTAGAGGTGACGATCACGTTGGGATCGTTCACGACGTTGGCCAGATAGGTGAAGCTGTCGGCGTCATAATCGGCCTTGCGGTCGAGCGTGCGCGCCATCATGCCGGGCAGGTTGAAGGTGCCGATCGTGTAGCCGTCGGGCTTCGCGCCCGCGACCTGGGTCACGCCGATCTGGCCGCTGGCACCCGGCACGTTCTTGACGACAAGACTTGCGCCCGCACCGAGATATTTCTCGATAAACGGC
>JAQTYE010000183.1 GCA_028749255.1 Paracoccaceae bacterium
TCTCCCTTCCCGGACCTGCATAAGGAATTTCTAGAATGCAAATTTGGCTACGGCAACGATTGAAGGGCAAAAGCTGCGAAAAAATGTCGCAGCGCACTGTGGCGACGGATCTGGCGGGGCGCGGCGATGGGCGTAGCAGGGGTGTTCGGCGCATGAAAAAGCCCGACAGGTGTAACCTGCCGGGCTTTCCCAAATGCGGATGCGTAGACTTATTTCACGACCGAAGCCAGGTAGGCCGCCACATCGGCGCCGCCCTTGGCCAGCTTGAAGGTCATTTTCGATTTGCCTTCGCCGCCGTGGGTGTCGATGAATTTGGTGGGATCAATGACATATTCGGCGATCAGGGCTTCGTCCCAGACCAGACCCGAAGCGCCAGCCGCGGTGATGCCGTCGCCGTATTTGAAGCCATCGACCGAAGCCGCCGCGCGACCGACAACGCCGTAGAGGTTCGGGCCGACTTTGCCGCCTTTGACGATTTCGGTGCCGTCATCGGCAACGATCGAATGGCAGGCTTTGCATTTCTTGAATTCTTTTTCGCCGACGGCCGCATCCTGTGCGAACGAGGGGGTAGTCAGCGCCAGAGCGGCGAGGGTGGCATAAAGGCTGATCTTCATCACTGGTTCCTTGATGTCAGGTCTCGGCCCGAGGATGGGCCGTGGGTGTTGGGCATGTAAGGCCCTTGGGGTCTTCATACCACGGGGCAAAAGGTCGCGTTACCCTTTTTTTAGCTGGGTTTTACGACTTTTGGCTCGGTATCGCCGAAAACACCTTCAAATTTGTGAATAAGTGCACTGTCAAGATCGGCCATCGTCACAGGCAGGCCCAGATCCACAAGGCTGGTGACGCCATGATCGCGGATGCCGCAGGGCACGATTCCGGTGAAATGCGACAGATCGGGTTCGACATTGATCGAAATGCCATGAAAACTGACCCAGCGGCGCAGCTTGACCCCGATCGCGGCGATCTTGTCTTCGCGCAACGCGCCATCGGCGCTACGCGGCTGGTCGGGGCGCTGGACCCAGACGCCGACACGACCGTCGCGGATCAATCCGGTGACATTGAATTCGGCCAGCGCGGCAATCACCCATTTCTCCAGATTGCAGACAAACCGGCGCACGTCGCGGCCACGCTTGTTCAGATCCAGCATGACATAGGCGACACGCTGGCCCGGGCCGTGATAGGTATATTGCCCACCTCGCCCGGCGTCATAGACGGGAAATCGGTCGGGGTCGGGCAGGTCTTCGCGCTTGGCCGAGTTGCCTGCAGTATACAGTGGGGGGTGCTCCAGCAGCCAGATCGCCTCGGGGGCGGTGCCCGCGGCAATCGCGGCGACGCGCGCCTCCATGAAGGCCAGGGCCGTGTCATAGGGCACGGGGGCGTCGGCGTGGATCCATTCGACCATTGGGGCCTCCTGCGTGGTTTCTTTCGAATTAGGTCAACAAAGCCCTTGCCTCAAGCGCGATTCGGTCAAACACTTCACGCGGATTTGATTATGGGGTTGCCGGGGTTTCGCGCCAGGCCGCCGTTTTGGCGGGAGGAGGCGCCTCCGACAGATTTGGAGGAAGATATGGCACGTAAATACCTGACGCTCAGTGCGCTCGCCTTGAGTGTGGCACTTATGCCCGGAACCGCAGTATTCGCCGGGGGGTCGGATATTGTCGGGGGGATCATCGGCGGGATGATCGGCGGCGCGATTGTCAATGAGGCGAACAAGAATCGCCGCACGACGACGCGCACAGTCACGCGCAGACCCGCAGTGGATACCTATCAGCGCGAACAGAACCGCGAGGTGCAGACGGCGCTGAACTATTTCGGGTACCCGGTGGGCACGCCGGATGGGGTGATCGGCGCCAAGTCACGCGCCGCGATCAGCCAATATCAGATGTTGCTGGGTTATCCCGCGACGGGCCAGATTACCGAGATCGAGCGGCAAGTCCTTGTCACCGGCTATCAGCGCGCGATGATCGGCGGGCCGCAGGTGCAAAAAGCCGTGAACGGGCCGCAGGGCATGCGTGGCTTGCTGATTGCGCAGCGCGACGAGATGTTGGGCGGCGGCGGCGGGTCGACCTATGCCGGTGGCAGCATCGGTGGTTTGCCGCCCGATGTCTCGGAGGCGGTTGACGAGATCGCGCGCAACTCCAACGTAGAGGCGATGCAGCTGATCCAGCGCGCGGGCTTCATTCAGCTTGCTGATCTCAATAACGATGGCCGCACTGACTATATGATCGACACATCGGTCACCGGGTCGGGGTTCTGGTGTAACGGCCCGGCCTGTACGGTGCGGGTGTTTGCCTCGACGCCGCAGGGCTATCAGCGCAATGATTTCCAGATCGCCGGGGCCACGCCTGCCTCGTTCCGCTGCACCCACGGGCAGTGCGAAGTGGCAAGCGGCGCGCCGGTGATGGCCGCGCAGCCGGTCGCGCCGGTGCCGATGCCAGGGGCGGTCCTGCCGCCCGCCACGATGGCCGCGCAGCCGGTTTTGCCCACACCCGTGCCCGCGATGCCGGGCTTTGGCGCGCAGCTGGCCGCCCAGCCTGCGGCCCCCGTGGCTGCGATGCCATCCTTCGGCGCGGCGATGGTGCCGCAGCCGGTCAGCGCCAAGACCTATTGCGCGCAGGTCCAGGCCAAGACCGGCGTCAATGGCGGGGTGCAGAACGTTGCGATGATGAGCGACCCGGCACAGGCGCTGGGTGAACAGTTCTGTCAGGTCTCGGCCGAGGCACAGGCCGAAGGCACCGCGCTGGTCGCACAAATCCAGGGCTTCACCCCGGCGCAGATTTCCGAGCAATGCCGTGGCTTCGGCGCGCTGCTGGCCGATCAGGTGGCGTTGCTGGGTACCACGCCGCGCGACGACATGATTGCCTCGATCCAGGGCTTCCTGGCGCAGTCGGGTATGGATGAGGCGCAGACGGCGGGCACCGCGCGGGTCTGTCTGGCGATGGGCTATGCCGATGACGAGATGCCGGTGGCGCTCGGCTCGGCGCTGGTTTTGGCGGGGACCGGAAACATGGTCTATGCTGAATTCATCGGCCACCATCTTGCGGCGGGTGTGGGCACCGACAAACATCCCGATCTGGCGCTGGATTGGTATGAACTGGGCCTGAACGCACTGTCGATCGGTCAGACCCCGGTTTTTGTGCCTGGCCAGCCTGATCGTGCCGCGCTGATCCAAAAGGCGGCCTTCGCGCTCAATGGCCGTTCCGATGCGCCGCAGGCGGCGCCGACGCCGGTTGCGGCGCCTTCGGGGGGGCTTGCGGGGTTTGGTGCGGCGGCGGCCCAGTTGTTGCAAACGGGCGCTCAGGGCAGCCAGCCCTGAGCCCCGCAGATCCCGCCAGACCAAAGGGGCGCTGCGGCGCCCCTTTCTTCAACACGGACGGGGGTATCCGGGCGCAGGAAAAAGATGGTTCGCGTGCAAAATCCCCCTTTCCTTTAAGCGACCTCTCGGCTAAGACGCCGCCACCAAGCAAAGATGTGCGGTCGTGGCGGAATTGGTAGACGCGCAGCGTTGAGGTCGCTGTGGGGTAACTCCCGTGAAAGTTCGAGTCTTTTCGACCGCACCAAGAACTTCCCTAAATTGCAGCTAATCCCTGCAATTTAGGGAAGTTCCTGCATAATGGGACCGTTCATCGTGTCCGCGTCTTGCAATTGCAGCCATTTTTACCCATCCAACTACGCACGTTTTACGCATGCGGTTACGCACGGTTGTGGGGGAGGATTCGGTGGCCAGCTTTCGCAAACTGCCCAGTGGCGCCTGGCGCGCCGAGGTCTCGAAAAACGGGATCCGCAAATCAAATTCGTTCCCGACGCGCGCCGAGGCCAGAGAGTGGGCCGCCCGGCAGGAATATCTGATTGGCACGGGAGAGGGGCAGGGATCAACCCAGACATTCGGCGACGTGATGGATCGCTATGCGCGCGAGAGGTCACCGAAAAAGCGGGGCGCGCACTGGGAGATCATCAGGCTGGAGCGATTTCAGCGCGATGATATTGCCCGCATCCGCATGTGCGATCTGACGCCGGGACATTTCGCGCAGTGGCGCGACCGTCGGCTGGGCGAGGTGGCGCCTGCCAGCGTGATCCGAGAGTTGCAGCTGATGTCCTCGGTGCTGACTGTGGCACGGTCCGAGTGGGGGCTGATTTCAGCAAACCCGATCAGCGAGATCCGAAAACCGACGAAGCCACCGCCGCGGGACCGGCTGCCAACGGCGGCCGAGATCGAGCGGATTCGCCACGCGGCTGGCGAGGACTTGTCATTCGTGCAGGCGCGGGCGTTCCACGCGTTCCTGTTCTCGATCGAGACAGCGATGCGCGCGGGTGAAATCGCTGGCCTGACATGGGATCGTGTCGATCTGAAGCGCCGTGTAGTGCAGCTGCAGCATACCAAAAATGGGCGCCCTCGGGCTGTGCCTCTATCCAGCGAAGCCGTCAGGCTGATCGAGGCGCTGCCGAAGATGGACCCTGTGTTTGGCATACAGTCACGCCAGCTGGATGTGCTGTGGCGCCGGGCGCGGGATCGTGCCGGTGTCGATGGCTTGACGTTCCATGATGCTCGGGCCGAGGCTATCACGCGGCTGGCGAAAAAACTGGACATTCTGGATCTGGCCAGGATGGTCGGGCATTCTGATCTGAAAATGCTGCAGGTCTATTACCGCGATGATGCGGAGACGATAGCGCGGCGCCTGGACTAGCGCCGCACCATCACGACAGACCCGGCGCGTTTTGTCTCGACGCGGCCTGCGTCGATCCATTTGCGCACGGTGCGCGGGCTGCGACCCACCAGAGCGGCATAGTCCACCACGGTCAGCCATTCCTCGCGCGGCTGCATCTGCACGCCCGCCAAGGCGCGCTCGATGCGCTCCAGGCGCTCTGCCATCTGCTGCATCAGGTCGGCCTCGATCAGCGCAAAAGTGCGGGGCTGTTGGGTCATTTCCGTCCCATCCTTTCGGTGATCTTAGTGATTGCTTCGCGGGCGCGACGCCCTCCGTCGAGTGACCGCTGCGCCTCACCAATATCGTGCGGTTTGGCATACCATTGCAGAGCCTCCACCAAGGCCAGTAGCGCAGGATCGCCAGGCTTCACGTCATCAAGCTTCGGTGCCATCGCTACGCTCATTTCTGGACTGGAAAAATTCTGGATCCGCGAGAGGCGCGCGCAGCTTTGCGTCCATCTCAGCGTCGTCGCGCGCCTCATGTGCCGACGTGCGCCAATCTCCATTGATTACAGGCCACCACCACGACAGCACGCCGAAAAACGACACTCGGCGCTCGGCAATGTAACGGCGATCACGCCAGCAACGATGCCCGTCACATACCTCTACGCGGCCCTCGCGCACCCGATACTCCATCTCCACGGCCTTTTCGGAAATGTCGATCGTGTCAGTCATTCCATTGGCTCCCAAAAACAAGCTCCGCCGCAACGGCGATCACCAGCGCGATGATAGAGGCCACCGCAACGGCGACGGCGGACATGGCGCCAAGCAGCGCCCAGGTGATGCAGGTCAGCGCGATGACGCAGGCCGCATAGGTGGTGATCCCGATAATCATCCCTCGCCCCCCATCATCGCACGCAGTGCGACCTGCAGCGGGTGCAGACGCGGGCGCGCAGGGCGTGGGGCCCGGGATCGGATCACCGGGCCGCAGGGCGTGGTCTCGCTGCGCACCCCCGGGCTGATCTCGATCCCGCAGGGCGGGGCGGGCAGGGTGATGCACATTTCGGCGGCCCGGTCATAGCGGATGGTGATGCGGGTCAGCTGTGCGTGGTTTAACTTAGCCATTGGCAGCCTCCTGTTGTTGTGCGTGCCCGCCCCATTGATCGGCGCAGGCGTTGGCGATGCCTTCGAAGGTGCGAGAGCGGATCTTCCAGCGATCCGGGCCGGGTGCCGCGCGGTGGACGGCTGACCAGCGCTTGTGTTCTTCGGTGCCCGGGCGCGGCGGGGTGAGGCGGTTCGTTTCCGTCAGCCGGGGCAGCCCGCGCAGATAGAATCCGGTCGCCTTGAAGAACGGTTCGCCAAACCACCACGGCTGCACGATCTGCGGGCGCGGCAGATCCGCGGGCAGGCGCGCGTGGGCGTGCGGGTTCATCACCGGGTTCTCGATCGCCACGCGCGGGACCGGCGCGCGCCAGCAGGCGGTGAACAAATCGACGCCGCGCTGCAGGTCGTACCAGAGGAAGGCCAGCCGTTCGTCGCGGCTCATGCGGCCAAAGGCTTCGCGTTCGCTCTGGGCGTAGGTTTCCGGCAGCCGTTTGGATGGCTCGGTCAGCCAGCGCACGCCGCTGTTGCACAGGCGCGTGCAGGGCGGGTGCATGACCGCCAGCAGATCCCAGCC
>JAQTYE010000184.1 GCA_028749255.1 Paracoccaceae bacterium
CGCGCGGCCCATCCAGGGCGCGGCCACCATATTGGCGGCATAGTTGATCAGGAACAGCGCGGTGATTTCATCGACCCGAAAGCCGAACCGCTCGACCATCATGAAGGCCGCAAAGACGACAAAGATCTGTCGCCGGGCGCCCGCCATCATCTGCAGCGCATAGTACAGCCAGTAGCGGCGGCGCAGCACAAAGGTTTTCAGCTGCGGCTCGGGGGCCTGAAACTGCGGGTACAGCAGCGCGGCCGCCAGCGCCATGACAATGGTCGCCCCCCCCGAGACGCCATAGACGAAGCCATAGCTGAGGTTGAAGGTCTTCCAGGTCAGCACCAGCACCGCATAGGCCGCAAGCGAGGCGCCAGATCCGATTGCGACGATCCGCCCGATGGTCTGCGGCGCGTGCTTGCGGTCGATCCATTGCAGTTGCAGCGACTGGTTCACCGTTTCGAAATAGTGAAATCCGATCGACGACAGCAGCGTCACAAACAGCATGCCGCCGAAATGTGGAAACATCGCCGTCACGGCGGTCGCGGCCCCCAGCAGCACCAGCGCCAGCACCGCCAGTATCTGTTCGCGCAGCAACCACAACAGCACGATCACCCCGATTGCCAGAAACCCGGGAACCTCGCGCACGGATTGCAGCCAGCCGATTTCGCGCCCGGTAAACCCTGCGGTTTCAATGACAAAGTTGTTCAGCAGCGCCGTCCAGGTGGCAAAGGAAATCGGCATCGCTGCCGCCATCAGATACAGCAACGCATCCGGCCGTCGCCAGCGGGGCAGGGCATAGCCTTCGGCGAGGGTCATTTCACGCATGTCGGGGCGGCCTTCGGTTTGGACTGCCCCGGCGTAAGACGCCCGATTGTCCGGTGCAAGAGAGATGATTCAGATCAATGCGAAACTTCTGTTACACTGGCAAGGCGGGTTTGTGCGCACAGGGAGGGTCGCCATGGAGATCGTGGACATCGTCGAACGCATTGGCGAGGGGCCTGCCGCAGCGGTTTTTGGGCTGGTCACCGGTCTGGTGTTCGGCGTCGCGGCGCAACGCTCCAATTTCTGCCTGCGCGCGGCGACGGTGGAATTTGCACGCGGCAAGCTGGGTCAGAAGGTTGCGGTGTGGTTCCTGACCTTTTCGACCGCGCTGGTCTGGGTGCAAGGCGCGCAATTGCTGGGCCTGTTTCGCGCGGGTGACAGCCGGATGATGTCGGTGCCCGGCTCGTGGTCGGGGGCGGTGATCGGCGGGCTGATCTTTGGCGCGGGCATGGTGATGGCGCGCGGCTGTTCGGGGCGATTGCTGGTGCTGGCCTCGACGGGAAATCTGCGTTCGGTCGTGTCGGGCCTGATTTTCGCGGTGACCGCACAGATGAGCCTGAAGGGTATTCTGGCGCCGTATCGCGACCGTCTGGCGGCGCTGTGGGTCACGCCCGGGGGCGAAAACGTAAACCTGATCAATGCGCTGCATTTGCCCGACTGGGCCGGTCTGGCGGTGGGTCTGGTGTTTGCGGTGCTGGGGCTGGTGTTGGCCCGGCGCAACCGGATTGGCGCGAAGACGCTGATATTCGCCTCGGGGGTGGGCTTTGCGGTGGCGGTGGGCTGGGTGCTGACCTTCTCGCTCAGTCAGGTCGCGTTCGAGCCGGTTCCGGTGACCTCGGTCACCTTCTCGGGGCCATCGGCCAATACGCTGATGTTCTTTCTGGATCGCAACGCGGTGCTGGAGTTTGACGTGGGCCTGGTGCCCGGCGTGGTGATCGGCGCCTTCCTCAGCTCGCTTCTGGCCGGGCAATTCGCCTGGCAGGCCTTCGATTCCGTGCCGGTGATGCGCCGCTCGATGATCGGCGCGGTGCTGATGGGGTTCGGGGCGATGCTGGCGGGGGGCTGCGCCATTGGCAATGGCGTGACGGGCGGGTCGGTTTTTGCGGGCACCGCCTGGCTTGCGCTGTTTTGCATGTGGATCGGCGCGATGCTCACCGATTTCCTGCTGGATCAACGCGCGCCCCGCCATCAGGCGGCCTGAACTACAGAAAACTTTGCGGATCAATATCAATCGCCAGCCGCACATTCGGCGGCAGCTTGATTTGTCGCACCCAGACCGCCAGCGCCGCCTGCAAGGGCGCGGTCTTCTCGGCCTTGACCAATAGGCGCACCCGGTGCCGTCCGCGCACCCGGGCAATCGGCGCGGGCGCGGGGCCAAAGATCTGCGCGCCAATCCGGTGCAAGGGCGCATCCCGACGGGCCAGTTCCGCACCAATATCGAACAGCGGTTGCAGATCGGGCCCCGACAGGATGATCCCCGCCATCCTGCCAAAGGGTGGCACACCTTGCGCGCGGCGTTGCGCGGCCTCCTCGCGCCAGAAGGCCTCTTCATCGCCGCCCAGAATGGCGCGAATGACCGGATGTTCGGGCTGATAGCTTTGCAGCAGCGCCAACCCCGGCTTTTCGGCCCGCCCCGCGCGCCCCGCGACCTGCCGCATCAGTTGAAACGTGCGTTCGGCCGCCCGCAGGTCCGAGCCTTGCAACCCCAGATCGGCGTCGATCACGCCCACCAGCGTCAGCTTGGGGAAGTTGTGCCCCTTGGCCACGATCTGCGTGCCGATGATGATGTCGGCATCGCCTTCGGCAATGCTGCCGATCGCCTCTTTCAGCGCGCGGGCCGATCCGAACAGGTCCGACGACAGCACCGCCACGCGGGCATCGGGGAAACGTTCGGTCACCTCTTCAGCCAGCCGCTCGACCCCGGGTCCGACGGGCGCCAGCCGCCCCTCGACATTGCAACTGGGGCAGACCGTGGGGATCGGTTTGGTCTCGCCGCATTGGTGGCAGACCAGACGGTTCTGGAACCGATGCTCGACCATCCGCGCGTCGCAATGATCGCAGCCGATCTGATGCCCGCAGGCGCGGCAGATCGTGACCGGCGCATAGCCGCGGCGGTTGAGAAACAACATCGCCTGTTCGCCCGCGCGAATGCGGGTCAAGACTTCGCCCACCAGCGTCGGCGAAATCCAGTGCTGCGATTCAATCCGTTCGTCGCGCATGTCGATGGCGCGCATTTCGGGCAGTTCAGATGCGCCGAACCGCGCCGCCAGATCAATCCTGCGGTATTTGCCTGCCTCGGCATTGACCCAGCTTTCCAGACTGGGCGTGGCCGACGCCAGCACCACCTGCGCGCCCGCAAAGGACGCGCGCAGCACCGCCATGTCGCGGGCGTTATACAGCGCGCCTTCCTCTTGCTTGTAGGAACTGTCGTGTTCTTCATCGACCACGATCAGCCCCAGATCGCGGAACGGCAAGAACAGCGCCGAGCGTGCCCCGACCACCAACTGCACCCCGCCCTCGGCCGTCATTCGCCACAACCGGCGGCGTTCGGTCTGTGTCACGCCCGAATGCCATTCGCCCGGGCGCGCGCCAAACCGCGCCTCGACCCGGGTCAGGAATTCCGAGGTCAGCGCGATTTCCGGCAACAGCACCAGCGCCTGCCGCCCCTGCCGCAGGCAATCGGCCACTGCTTCCAGATAGACCTCGGTCTTGCCCGAGCCGGTCACGCCTTTCAGCAGCGTGACGCCAAAATCGCGGGCCGGATCGCGCAGGGCGGCGACGGCTGTGGCCTGATCGGGCGACAGATCCTTGCCGGGCAATGCGGGGTCGAGGCGGGGAAACGGCAAATCGCGCGGCTGCTCGACCTCGTCAATCGCGCCGGATTTCGCCAGCCCCTTGACCACCTGCGGCGTGACGCCTGCCAGCTGCGCCAGCTCGGTCAGGTAGAACCCCGCGCCGCCATGATCGCGCAGGACTTCCAACACCTTTTCGCGCGCCTCGGTCATGCGCGTGGGCGCGGCGCTGCCCAGACGATAGATCTTGCGCGCGCCGGGCGGGTCAAACAGCCCCGGCGTGCGCGTGGCCAGCCGCAACACCCCCGCGCGCGAGGTCATCGTGTACTCGGCCATCCGCAGCAAGAACTGCCGCAACTCGTCGCGCATCGGCGGCACGTCCAGCACCCGACCGACCGCGCGCAGCTTGGCCGCGTCAAACCGCCCGTCGCCCGCCCCCCAGACCACGCCCATCACCTTGCGCGGGCCCAGCGGCACCTCGACGAAATCGCCAAGCGCACAGCCGCCCTCGGGCGCGCGATAATCCAGCGGGCGCCCAACGGGTTCGGTGGTCAGCACCGACAGCCGCGCGCCTGCGGGGAAGTGGCCGTGTTCAGACATGCAGGGCCCCGTAATTTTGAATGCCTCCGGCGGGAGTATTTGCGCCAAGAAGAAAAGGGTTGTTCTTCTTGGCGCAAATACTCCGGGGGGGGGCGGCGCAGCCGACGGGGGGCAGCGCCCCCCTGCGCCGATTCCGCCCTAGGCAGCCGCGCGGGTTTGCGCTATCAGGCGCGCAACTGTTGCTGTGGAGAGCCCCCATGAAATTCTTCGTCGATACCGCCGATGTGGCCGCCATCAAGGAACTCAATGACCTTGGCATGGTGGACGGTGTGACCACCAACCCCTCGTTGATCCTGAAATCGGGTCGCGACATCATCGAAGTCACCAAGGAAATCTGTGACATGGTTTCGGGCCCGGTCTCGGCCGAGGTCGTCGCCACCGAGGCGAAGGACATGATCACCGAGGGTCTGAAACTGGCCAAGATCGCCTCCAATATCGCGATCAAGGTTCCGCTGACCTGGGATGGCCTGACCGCGTGCAAGGCTTTCGCATCCGAAGGCCATATGGTCAATGTCACGCTGTGCTTCTCGGCGGCGCAGGCGATCCTGGCGGCGAAAGCGGGCGCGTCCTTCATCAGCCCCTTCATCGGCCGTCTGGACGATATCAACCTTGATGGGATCCAGCTGATCGAAGACATCCGCACGATCTATGACAACTATGATTTCAAGACCGAAATCCTGGCCGCCTCGATCCGTTCGGTCAACCACATCACCGATTGTGCGCGCATCGGCGCCGACGTGATCACCGCGCCGCCCGCCGTCATCAAGGCGATGGCCAGCCATGTGCTGACCGACAAGGGGCTGGACCAGTTCCTGAAAGATTGGGCCAAGACCGGCCAGAAAATCGTCTGAGGCACTGTCCTTGGCATGGACCGGCCCGCCACACTGGCGGGCCGTTTTCATTTATGGCGCATTTTCTGCCTGATTTCCCGCGGGATTGGTGTAATCTGTTTCAAAATCAGCACCAAACGGGCATCGAAACAGGCATGAGCGACGCGGCATTCGCAGATCAACTGCGCGAAAAAATCATTTCCGACCCCGAGGTCATTCTGGAAGACCGCGATCTGATGCGGGCCCTGATTGCCGCGAACGAGGCGGCGATGGGGGCCAATATCGTCGATCTGCGCGGGGTTGCGATGTCGCGGCTCGAGGCGCGTCTGGATCGGCTGGAAGACACCCATCGTTCGGTGATCGCTGCGGCCTATGAAAATCTGGCGGGCACCAATCAGGTGCATCGCGCGGTGCTGAAACTGCTGGACCCGGTCGAGTTCGAGGCGTTTTTGAAGGTGCTGCACACCGAGGTCGCGGAAATTCTGCGCGTTGATTGTGTGCGGCTGGTGCTGGAAAGCCTGCATAATGAAAACGACCCGGCGCTGCGGCGGCTGGGCGATGTGCTGTGCGTGGCGGAACCTGGCTTCATTCAGGAATACATGCGCGCCGGGCGGCAGGCGCAGCCGCGTGCGGTGGTGCTGCGCCAGACCTCGCCGCAATCCGAGGCGATCTATGGCGAGGCGGCCAGCTGGATCCGGTCAGAGGCGCTGATGCGGCTCGATTTCGGGGCGGGGCGATTGCCGGGGCTGTTGGTGATGGGCGCCGAAGATCCGCATCAGTTCAAGCCTGCGCAGGGCACCGATCTGCTGGCGTTTTTTGCGGGTGTGTTCGAACGGGCAATGCGCCGCTGGCTCAGCTGATGGCAGGCGCGGGGATTTCGGCGGGGGCGGGCGATGCGCTGGCTGCGTGGCTGGATCATCTGCGGGCGTTGCAGGGCGCATCCGTGCATACGCTGAACGCCTATCGCACGGATGTTGCCGGTTTTCTGGGGTTCTTGCATCAGCATCACGGTGGTGGTCTGGGGGCGGCGCGGCTAGCGCAGATCGGCCAGTCCGATATGCGGGCGTGGATGGCGCATGAACGCGGGCGCGGGATTTCGTCGCGGTCGCTGGCGCGGGGGCTGTCCTCTGTCAAAAGTTTCATGCGTTGGCTGGCTGACCGCGAGGGCTTTGATCCGACCCATGTTCTGGCCGCGCGGGCGCCGAAATATCAGCGCAAACTGCCCCGGCCCTTGAGCGAAGACGCCGCGCGGG
>JAQTYE010000185.1 GCA_028749255.1 Paracoccaceae bacterium
AATCCAGATCCGCGTTGCCCTCATCAACCGCTTCAACGCACTCGGCACCGCCGAGATCGTCCGCGTGGCGTAAAGTCGACGGGGAAAGGGGAAGTCACACCTCAAGCCGCTGTTGTGCAACAATGCCGTCAAGGTGCCCGATGCCCGCCGCGACCGGCGGCTACGGGCCGAAAGTCCCCTCACTCCATCCCCCAATCCCGACGCAGCTCTTCCCCTTCTTTCCTTGCCTCCGCGACCAGATCGTCCCGTCTGAGCCACGCCGTCACCCTCTTCATCATCTTCTCCACGAACGCGGCCTTCTTCCCGGTCTCGTCGATCAGCCGCACAAGCCGGATCGCCGGCGGCATGATCCGGTCGAGCAAGTGTTTCGGCGCGGGCCTCAGGCTCGCCATGTTCGCGAGTTGGATCTTGCCAGTCTCGCCCACCCGCATCGTTCCGGCGTCGATCTCGCCGACCACGCTCTCAAGAACCCCGAGCCCCGCCTCGAATTCAGCCTCCTTCCTCAGTGCCGCCGCCTCGCGCGCCGCTGCCTGTTCCACCCTTTCCCTTGCCGCCTCCTCGGCGCGTTTCGCCTTTTGCCCTGCCCTCTCAACTTCCTCTTTTTCAGAGAACACTGCGCTCGCCTCGGCGCGCAGGCGCGCCTGCCCGGCCACGACCGCCCTTCCTTCCGCCTCCACCCCCTGACGCATCGCGTCGAGGGCCTGCTCCAGTGCGGCCAGTTCTTCTTCCTTCTTCGCCAGGCGCGCCGCGTAGGCCGCCTGCCGCTTTTCCTCCGTCGCGCTCAGCGCGACTTTCGCCTCCAGCGCCGCCAGATGGCGCCGGGTCTTGGCTGCAGAGGCGTGGTGCTCTTCGGCCTCAACCTCAAGCGCGGCCAGATCCGCCTCGCGCGCCGCGATCTCGGCCGGCAGGTCCTGATGCAGCCGATGGACCGAGCGGTGCAGCGTCGCGGCATAGTCGGCCCCGGCCGCCACCCGGTCGCGTTTGCGGTGCCCCCGCTCGATGCCGGGGCAATGCCGCGCCATGACCTCAGCCGTCAGATCCTGCAGCGCCGAGGCCGTGTCGCACCGGATCATGTCGCTCACCGCCAGGCCCGCGTCGGTATAACCGAACGATATCGGGCCGGGCCTCTGGGGTACTCACTCGCCGCACGTGCCGGGTCAGGCAGAAATGACCAAGCTCCTGCGCAAGGCCGCGCGTGTGATCCCGGCCAAACGGCTCTGGGTCAACCCCGATTGCGGGCTGAAGACCCGCGGCAGGCCCGAAACCGAGGCAAGCCTGCGCAATCTGGTCGCCGCCGCCGCACTGCGCTCCGAAGTTGGCGAACCCGCGTGACGGCGGGGGGGATCGGCGCACAAGAAAATGGCCCGCGGATCGCGGGCCATTCCCTGTCTTGTGGAACCGCTCAGGCCAGCCAGTCGGGCGCGACCGAGGCGGCGATGCTGCGATCCAGCGCCTCGAAAGCATTCAACCCGATAATGTCATACAGCTCCTGCCGGGTCTGCATTTCGGGGATCATCGCGGTGGTCGCGCCATCGCGGGCAATCGCGGCGTAAAGCCGTTCCTGCGCCTTGTTCGCGACCCGCAGCGAGGACACCGGCCAGATCACCATGTCATATCCGAGCGCCTCGAACTCGGCGGCGCTGAGCGCGGGAGTGCGGCCGAACTCGGTCATATTGGCCAGAAGCTTGACGCCCGGCAGTGCCGCACGCATCTCGCGGAACATATCGACCGAGGTCAGCGCCTCGGGGAAGATCGCATCCGCCCCTGCCTCCACGTAAAGCTTCGCGCGCACCACCGCCCCCTCGAGCCCTTCGGAGGCCGCCGCATCGGTGCGCGCGATGACCACCACGTCGCGCGCCGCCCGCGCCGCCGCCGCAACCTTGGCCGCCATATCCGCCGCCGAAGCCAGCTTCTTGTCGTTCAGGTGCCCGCATTTTTTCGGCAGAAGCTGATCCTCCAGATGCACCGCACCGGCCCCCGCCTCTTCGAATGCGCGCACCATATGCATGACGTTCAGCGCCTCGCCATAGCCGGTATCGCCGTCGACCAGCAACGGCAGACCCGAGGCTCGCGTGATCTGACGAATGAAGAAGGCCACCTCATCGACGGTGATGATGCCAAGATCGGGCAGCCCCATCGAGGCCGTCATCGCCGCCCCCGAGAGGTACAGTGCCTCAAACCCCACGGCCTTGGCCTGCAGCGCGGCCTGCCCGTTATGCGCGCCCGGCAAGCGCAGGATGCCCGGCGCGTTCAGCGCGCGGCGAAAGCGCCGCCCGGCGCTTTCCACGGGCAGGTCGTCGGCGATCAGATAGGGCATGGGCTCACTCCATATAGGCTGTCAGAAGGCCGCCACGCTGCGCGATCGGCAGGAATTTGCGATCCTCGGGGCCGGTGTAATTGGCCGAGGGCCGGATGATCTTGTTGTCCAGCCGCTGCTCGACCACATGCGCGCCCCAGCCCGCGCTACGGGCAATGACGAAAATCGGCGTGAACATTGCGGTGGGGACGCCGAGCAGGTGGTAGGAGACTGCCGAGTACCAGTCAAGGTTCGGGAACATCGACTTGGTCTCCCACATCACCTGTTCGATCCGCTCGGCCACCGCGAACATCTTCATCGAGCCTGCCGTTTCGGCCAGATGGCGCGCGACGCGCTTGATGACAACATTGCGCGGGTCAGAGACGGTATAGACCGGATGGCCAAAGCCGATCACCACCTCTTTCGCCGCAACGCGGGCGCGGATATCGGCCTCAGCCAGATCGGGGCTGGCATAGCGTTTCTGGATCTCGAAGGCGACTTCGTTCGCGCCGCCGTGCTTCGGCCCGCGCAGCGCGCCGATGGCGCCAGCCACCGCCGAATAGACGTCCGAGCCCGTCCCCGCGATCGTGCGCGCGGTGAAGGTCGATGCGTTGAATTCGTGCTCGGCATAAAGGATCAGCGTGGTGTGCATCGCCCGCACCTGCTCGGGCGTGGGCGGGGTGCCATGCAGCAGGTGCAGGAAATGACCCGCAATGGAATCGTCGTCAGTCTCGACCTCGATCCGCCGCCCGTTCTGCGCGAAATGATACCAGTAGAGCAGCATCGCCCCCTGCGCCGCGATCAGCCGGTCGATGATGTCGCGCGCGCCCGGCGTGTTGTGATCGGTGGCCTCGGGCAGCGCACAGCCCATCGCCGAGACGCCCGAGCGCAGCACATCCATCGGATGCGCGGCCGCCGGGATCGCCTCCAGCGTCGCGCGCACCGCCTGCGGCAAGCCGCACAGCGCGCGCAGCTTGGCCTTGTAGGCGGTCAGCTCTGCCTCGGTCGGCAAGCTGCCGTGGATCAAGAGATGCGCGATCTCCTCGTACTCGCAGCTCTCGGCGAGATCGAGGATGTCATAGCCACGGTAATGCAGATCATTGCCGCTCTGGCCGACCGAACACAGCGCGGTATTGCCCGCCACAACGCCCGACAGCGCCACGGATTTCTTGGGTTTTCTCACCTCACCGCTCATTTCACCCTCCAGTCAAAGATGCCATGCGGACGTGCCGCGCCCAGCGCACCGGGCTCTGCTACGAAATTCAGCTGCCCCAGATCGCCCGACTTCAGATCGGCCAACCCCTCGGCGGCCTCGAGGAAGCGCTTCTGTTCGGCAACACTCAGCACGCCTTCGGAAAGTGTCAGGAATTTCCTGACGTAGTTGCCGCGCACGAAGGGCCGCGCGCCATCCGGGTGCGCATCAGCTAGCGCCAGCTCGTCGGTGATCTTCGAGCCATCATCAAGCGTGACCGTAACCCGCCCGCCGAAGGCCTTTTCCTTCGGATCACGGGCGTGATAGCGGCGCGTCCATTCCGGGTCTTCCTTGGTCGAAATCTTATGCCACAGCGCCACCGTCGAGGGCCGCTGCGCACGCTCGGGCGTATAGCTATAAACATGGTGCCAGCCGCCATCTTCGAGCGCGACGGCGAAGATGTACATGATCGAATGGTCGAGCGTCTCGCGCGAGGCTGTCGGGTCCATCTTCTGCGGGTCGTTTGCGCCGGTGCCGATCACGTTGTGGGTGTGATGCGAGGTCTCGATCAGGATCGACTTCACCTTCGACAGATCGCCGATCTTCGGTCCCATCCGGCGCGCAAGATCGATCAGCGCCTGACTCTGATATTCCGCCGAATGCTCCTTGGTATAGGTGTCGAGGATCGCGCGCTTCGCCTCGCCCTTCTCGGGCAGCGGCACGTGATAGACCGCCTCGGGCCCGCCGAGCATCCAGGCGATGAAGCCGTCCTCGCCCTCCCAGGCGGGGTTCGGCGCGCCTTCGCCGCGCATAACCCGGTCCACGGCCTCGATCGCCATCTTGCCGGCAAAGGCCGGGGCATAGGCCTTCCAGCTGGAAATCTCGCCCTTGCGGCTTTGCCGCGTGGTGGTGGTGGTGTGCAGCGCCTGCTGGATCGCCTGATAGATCACCTCGACGGGCAGGTTCAGCGCCGTGCCGATGCCGGCCGCCGCCGAGGGGCCGAGATGGGCGATGTGGTCGATCTTGTGCTCGTGCAGGCAGATCCCCTTCACCAGATCGACCTGGATCTCGTAGCCGGTGGCAAGACCGCGGATGAGGTCCGCCCCCGACAGCCCGCAATGCTGCGCGACCGCGAGGATCGGCGGAATATTGTCGCCCGGATGCGAATACTCGGCCGCGAGGAAGGTGTCATGGAAATCGAGTTCGCGCACCGCCGTGCCATTCGCCCAGGCCGCCCATTCGGGCGAGACCCGGGTGCCCTCGGCCATACCGAAGACCGTGGCGCCCGGCGCATAGGGGTGGCACAGTGCTTGCGCCCGGGCCGAGGCGACGGGGCGGCGCGCGACCGAAGCCGCGGCGACCGCCGCATTGTCGATCACCCGGTTGATGATCATTTCGACCACATCGGCCCCGACCGCCACCGGGTCAGCCGCCACCTCGGCGATCTTCCATGCCAGTTGATCCTCGCGCGCGAGGGCCTCAGCTGATTTGTAGGTCCGAACGTCATGCATCTTCATGCGATTGTCTCCTTCCTCTGAATTTTTCCCGCGATCGCCCGCGGCCGCCCGGCCGCATCCACCGCCACCATCTCGAAGCGCCCGCTCAGCACCGCGCGGCGTTCGCCCGTGGTCATGTCCTCGGTCTCGCCCGTGACGGCGACGCTCATCGAGCTGCGCCCGACCCGGGTCACCGCGGCGCGCAACTCGAGCATCTCGCCCACTCGGATCGGGGTGGCGAAATCGACCCGGTCCGAGCGCGCCATGACCACCGCCCCACCCGCGCGCCGCGTCGCCGCGACGAAGGCGGCCTTGGCCATCAGCGCCAGCGCATTGCCGCCAAAGAGCGTGCCGTAATGGTTTGCGCGCTCGGGGAAGATCATCTCGATCATCACCGCGGCTTGCTCGGTCTTGTCGGGGTCTGTCTGGGTCATCGCGCTCCTCCGCCGATCTTCACAAGATTGGCAAGCAGAGCTTTTCACAGATCACATAATCATATAACCTACTGAAATAGCGTATATTTGTTAACGAACATCGCGGAGCTTGCAAATATTGCGAAAGGATCAAAGATGAAGAAGCCCTTCATGGGAGTGCGCCTGCGCCGGCTGCGCGAGGAACACGGCATGACCCAGGTTGCGCTGGCGCGCGCGCTCGAGATCAGCCCGAGCTATCTCAACCAGATGGAGAAGAACCAGCGCCCGTTGACGGTGACGGTGCTGCTAAAACTGAACGCGATCTTCGGGCTGGATGTGCAGCTGTTCTCGGAATCCGAAGAAGCACGGCTGATCCCCGATCTGCGCGCGGCCTTGGCGGATCAGGGCGCGGGCGCCTCGATGGCCGAGCTGCGCGAACTGGCCGCCAACATGCCCGGCATCGCCCGCACGATCATCGACATGCAGGCGCGGCTGCGCGACAGCTCCGAACGGATCAATCTGATGAACGGGCGCATCATCGGCGGACTGGGTGGCGCTCCCGCCCCCTTCGAGGCAGTGCGCGACTGGTTCTATGTCCAGCGTAACTATATCCCCACGCTTGACGAGGCAGCCGAGGAAATTGGCCGCGGTCTGCGCCCCGGGCGGATGGCCGAGGGGCTGACCGACCGGCTCGCCGGGCGGCACGGGATCCGCATCACGCTCGACGAAACCACCCCAGCGCTGCGCCGGTTCGATGCGGGGGCACGGGTCCTGCACCTCTCGGCGCGGCTGGCCCCGGGCCAGCGCGCCTTTCAGATCGCAACCCAGATCGCCCTCCTCGAACAG
>JAQTYE010000186.1 GCA_028749255.1 Paracoccaceae bacterium
CTTGCGGCCCTTGGCGGTTTTCACCCGCACCCGCAGGTCCCGCTGGCCGCGGCCCGAAGTATTTTTGCCCGTCGGTGTCTTGGTCGTCAGAAAACTCCTTAAATCGGGCCCATCTCTTCAAGCACGCCATCTGCGGCCATCTGCGCATAAAGCAGCCCTTCGCGCAGCCCGCGGTCGGCCACACTCATCTTGTCGGTCGGCCAAACCCGCATCAGCGCCTGCAAGATCGCCGCCCCCGACATGATCAGCGTGTGCCGGTCACGCCCGATGCGCGGATCGGAACGCCGCCCTTCGGGGCCCAGCTGCAGGAAGCTGCGGATCACCGCGTCGATCTGACCCGACGACATCGTCAACCCATCGACCCGCGTGCGGTCATAGCGTTTCAGCCCCAGATGGCAAGCGGCAACCGTGGTCACGGTGCCCGAAGTGCCGATGATCTGAAACCCTTCCAGCGGGCTGCCCGCACTATAGGGTGAAAAATCGGCAAGTTTCTCTTCGAAGAACCAGCTCATCAGCGCGAACCGCGCCGCATCGTCTTCGACATCGGCGAACTGGTCTTTCAGCGTCGCCACGCCCAACGGAACCGAGATCCAGTCCACCACCCGCGCCGCAGGCTCTGCGCCTTCGGGCTGATGAAAACCGCCCGACAACCGCATGATCGCGCGCGCCCGGTCGGCGGGCGGCACATGGGAAATGTCGATCCAGACCAGTTCGGTCGAACCGCCGCCAATATCGACAACCAACAATTGCTCGGTGCGCGGGCTGACCAACGAGGCGCAGGAAATCACCGCCAGCCGCGCCTCTTCCTCGGGCGCGATGATATCAAGCGGCAGTCCGGTTTCGCGGCGCACAAAACGGATGAAGTCGCGCGCGTTTCCGGCACGACGACAGGCCTCGGTTGCGACCAGACGCATCCGGGTTACGCCATGATGTTCAATCTTGCGGCGGCAGATCTGCAAGGCCTGCACCGTGCGCGCCATCGAGCTGCGCGACAATCGACCAGAGGCTTCAAGCCCCTGGCCCAGCTGAACAGCCTTGGAAAAGCTGTCCACGACCTGAAACTGATTGCCCTTCGGTCGGGCAATCAGCATCCGGCAACTATTGGTGCCAAGATCGAGCGCAGCATAAAGCTCGCCCTTCTCGGCGGGTTGGGTCACGGGCCGTTCTACCGTTTTCGGGAACGCGCCCGCAGTCCGGGGACGCTTGGGCGCCATGTTCACGCCCTCCGATGTCAAGTTATCCCCAAGGTAGCGCGCCCGGGGCGCCGGTTCAAGGCGGCACACGGCACAAAGGTGACAATGCGGTGATGCGGCCCGCAGCGGCGCCGCCCCGATGAGCGCGGCTCACAATCTTGATGCATGTTTTTCCGATCCCGGGCGGTGGTGCTGCGGCGCTTGCGCGGCTATCCATTTGCGGCGAGGTCGCAAGGCCCGCTCAACATGTCGAAATCCGTCATCGGGCGCGTCGCATCTGCGCGTATCTGTGGGACAGAGGGAATCAAAATGGCCGATATCACCATCGTTTTCTGGCGCGACATTCCGGCGCAAGTCATTGCCGGGAAGGGCCGCCGGGGCGTGAAAAAGCCCCTGCCCGAGCGGTTCGAGCAAGCCATCGACCGTTGCGCCATGAAGATCGGCGCGCGCGACAGCGACGCCTATCTGGCGGAATGGCGCAAGGGCGCGATGGGCGAGCGGCCCGGCGACGATGCGACGGCCGCCGAAGCGGAAGTTGCGCGGATTCTCTCGGACTATGACGCAGCGCGGATTGCCGCGCTGATCGCAAATGACGGCTGGGAGCCCCCCACGCCCGCCTGATGGAGAGAAGGAATGGCGCTTTTGAACTTCCGCCGCGAGAACGACGCCCCGCAGAACGGGCAGGTCAGCGCCTTCCTTGAGGGCTGTTCCATCGAGGTGATGCCCCGCACCGCGGCCGCAATCGAGGATTTTCGCCCGCTGCTGCCTGCGGGGACCCGGGTTTATATCGCCCATATCGACGGCACGCCGATCGAGGACATGGTCGCCACGGCAAAACGGCTGCGCGCCGAAGGGTTCGAACCGATGCCGCATGTCCCGGCGCGGATCATCCGCGATGAGGTGCAGCTCAATGACTGGGTGCAGCGCTACAAGGGCGAGGCCGGGGTCACGCAGGCGCTGCTGCTGGGGGGCGGGGTGAAAACCCCGGTGGGCGATCTGGACAATGCGATGCAGCTGCTGGACAGCGGCGCGTTCAACGGGTTCTCGCGGCTGCATGTTGCGGGCCACCCCGAAGGCAACCGCGATATCGACCCCGAGGGCGGTGACAAGATCGTCCTGCAAGCACTTAAATTCAAACAGGATTTCGCAAACAGATCCGATGCCGACATGGCGATTGTGACGCAATTCGCCTTTGAGGCCGACCCGATCATCGCTTGGGCCGACCGGCTGGCCGTCGAAGGCATCCGCCTGCCGATACATATCGGCGTGGCGGGCCCGGCCAAGCTGCAGACGCTGCTGAAATTCGCGATCACCTGCGGCGTCGGCCCCAGCCTGCGGGTGCTGCAAAAACGCGCCCGCGACGTGACCAAACTGTTGCTGCCGTTCGAGCCGACCGATCTGGTCGCGGGGCTGGCCGCGCATAAGGCCGCGCACCCCGATTTCGGCATTGAAGCCGTGCATTTCTTTCCCCTCGGGGGTATCAAGACCAACGCGACCTGGATCGCGGACCATTCGAAAGGCTGACCATGACCCGCACCGTAATCGAGTCCAAAACCAAGACCGTCGTGATCGGCTTTGACGAGCCGTTCTGCGTGATCGGCGAGCGGATCAACCCCACCGGCCGCAAGAAACTGGCCGCCGAGCTGGAACAGGGCGATTTTTCCACCGTCGAGCGCGACGCGATCGAACAGGTCGCCTGCGGGGCGATGGTGCTCGATATCAACTCGGGTGCGGTATTTTCCGGCAAGATGGCCGAAGACCCGCGCTATGCCGACAACAACTTTGTCGAGCCGCCCCTGATGCGCGAATTGATCGCCCGGGTGCAGGCGATCACCGATGTGCCGCTGTGCATCGACAGCTCGGTTCCTGCCGCGCTGGAGGCGGGGCTTGCCGCCTGCGAAGGCCGTCCGCTGCTGAACTCGGTCACCGGGGAAGAAGAGCGGATGGAGCTGGTTCTGCCGCTGGTCAAGAAATACAACGTGCCTGTCGTGGCGATTTCGAACGATGACACCGGGATTTCCGAAGATCCCGATGTGCGGTTCGAAGTGGCGCGCAAGATCGTGCAGCGCGCCGCCGATTTCGGCATTCCGGCGCATGACATCGTGGTCGATCCGCTGGTGATGCCGGTGGGTGCGATGGCCAGCGCCGGGCGTCAGGTGTTCACGCTGGTGCAGCGTCTGCGCACCGAGCTGGGGGTAAACACCACCTGCGGTGCCAGCAACATCAGCTTTGGCCTGCCCAACCGCCATGGCGTCAACGCGGCCTTCCTGCCGATGGCGATTGGCGCGGGCATGACCTCGGCGATCATGAACCCGGTCCGCTCGGTCGAGATGGAGGCCATTCGCGCCGCCAACATGTTGATGGATCACGACCCGAACGGCACCGAGTGGATCCGGCTCAGCCGCGTTCTGGACGCGATGAAAGAAGGCGCAAGCTTCGCCGAAGCCTCTGCCGCCGCCGCAGCGGCGGGCAGCGGGCGCGGTGGACGGCGGCGCGCCCGGGGCTGATCGGCGCACCTTTCGCATTTGAGACACGTTGATTCGAAGCCCCGCGCCCCGGCGCGGGGCTTTGTCATATCCGGTCAAACAATCTGCGCCCCATCCGCACACTGTTGCGCCGTGCGATACACCTGTTCCCCGCGCGACGCATAAATCCGCGCGCCACGTCAAAAAACTGAGAACTCTTCGCCCCGGCGCCAGTTTCCAGATCGGAAACGTGCAGCCGAAAATCAGGCGTAACCGCCCCACGATTCGGGGGAAACACCCCCAGACTGTTTCTGAATCCGCTGAAGTTCGCGCCGCTCGAGTCAAATATGGCAACAATAAGGCGTGTATCAGGCGCGATCAGGGCACTACATCTGGGACTGCCACAAAAAAATCTCATTGCAACTCAAAGATTTGCTGGTCGAAGTTAAAGTGTTGTGCCTAATCTTGGGCACCAACCTGGGATACGCACTGCCATGCGTGATACATGTCTGCCGCCTTATGCGGTCTCCGCTGCCACGGAGACCGCAGGGCCCTTGCATCTGCTTTCGCGGATGCCGCGGGGCCGTCTTCTCTCGCGTTTGCCGGGCTTTGCGCTTGTGCTGACACTGGCCGCCTGTGCGGCGCCGCCGGTGGAAAGCCCCACCACGCGCGCCTCGTCCGCGGCCATTGACCTGCCGTTGAATGACCCCACCGCAGGGATCACGGCGTCGGTTCCGCGTGCCGGTTTGCCGGGCAATACGCAGCTGGCCCAGGATTTCCTGGAACTCAGCTTTGCACTGGAATCGGGCCGTGCGCTGCCGCGCTTCACCCGCTTTGAAGGGCCGGTGTCGATCAGCCTTTCGGGGCGTGTGCCGCCGACCGCACCGCAGGAGCTGGCGCGTCTGGTCAGCCGCCTGCAACGCGAGGCCGGACTGGCAGTCACCACCCAGCCGGGCAATGCCAACCATATCAACGTCGAATTCCTGCCCAAGCGCGAGATGCAGGCGCAGGTGCCCAATGCCGCGTGTTTCGTGGTCCCCAATGTCACCGACTGGGCCGATTACCGCAAATCGCGGCGCAGCACGCGGGCCGATTGGGCGGCGCTGACCACCCGTCAGACCGCGACCGTCTTCGTGCCCGCCGACAGCACCCCGCAAGAGGTGCGCGACTGCCTGCATGAAGAAATCAGTCAGGCGCTGGGGCCGCTGAATGACCTGTATCGGCTGCCTGATACGGTCTGGAACGACGACAATTTTCATACCGTTCTGACGCGCTTCGATATGACGATCCTGCGCGCCACCTATGCACCGGAGCTGCATTCGGGGATGAGCCAGCCTGAAGTGATGGCCGCCCTGCCCCGCGTTCTGGCCCGGATCAACCCGGCGGGCGGTGCCGTCGGTCATCTGCGCGAAGATCCGACGCCGCACGCCTATGTGACGGCCGTCGAGGGCGCGCTGGGGGCGCGCTCGAATGCGGGGCGCCGTCAGGCCTCGGCCAAAGAGGCGGTGCAGATCGCCGCAGGCCAGGGCTGGACCGACACGCGCGCGGGCTTTGCCTGGTTCGCGCTGGGGCGCCTGAGCATGAAGGATAACCCCTCGACCGCGCTGCGCGCCTTTTTGAACGCGGGCGCAATCTATCGCGCGACGCCGGGGGCTGGCATTCAGGCGGCACATGTCGATATGCAGCTGGCGGCCTTTGCGCTGGGATCTGGGCGTGCACAGGATGCAATTGCGCTGGTCAACCGGTCGCTGTCTGCCGCGCTGGAGGGCGAAAACGCCGCGCTGATGGCCACGCTCTATATGATCCGCGCCGAAAGCTATGAGGCACTGGGTCAGGCGGCGCTTGCCCGTCAGGCGCGGCTCGACTCGGCCAACTGGGCGCGCTATGGCTTTGGTTCGGACGCTGCCGTCCGCGCCCGGGCTGCCGAAGTGGCGGCACTGGCGCAGGCCGGGGCACGGTTGAACTGAAGGCGCCCCGGCGCCGAAGCTGGAGGCGCCATGATCGTCATTGCCGGGGCCCTGATCGGCGCCATCATCGGATACCGCCGCGCCGCTGCACGCGGCGGCAACGCCATGGACCGCGCACAATATGCCGCCGTGCACGGCATCGCGCTGGCGCTGCTGGGGCTGTTTGCCACGCTGATCATCGACCGCAACTTCTGAGGCGTCCGCGATGTTTCTGCCCTTTTTCGACACACTCAGACGCGGCGGGGTTCCGGTATCCCTGCGCGAATATCTGAGCTTTCTCGAGGGGTTATCGGCCGGTCTTTGCACCTATGACGTGGACGGTTTCTATTATTTCGCCCGCGCCACAATGGTGAAGGACGAACGCCACATTGACCGCTTTGACCGCGCCTTCGCCGAGGCGTTTCGCGGCCTTGAGGCGATCACCCCCGAACAGGTTCTTGATGCCGTCGATCTGCCCGAAGACTGGCTGCGCAAGCTGGCCGAAAAACATCTGAGCGCCGAGGAGAAGGCGCAGATCGAGGCGTTGGGCGGCTTCGACAAGCTGATGGAAACCCTGAAAGAGCGGCTGAAAGAACAGCAAGGCCGCCATCAGGGTGGCAACAAATG
>JAQTYE010000027.1 GCA_028749255.1 Paracoccaceae bacterium
CTCATGCCCGCAGGCTGCATCCGCGCGCGGCCAAAGGCAAGGGGCTCTGCCCCTCGGGCCTGCGGCCCTTCACCCCGGGATATTTGGACTTTATTGCAGCAGCTTCAACAAAGCGGAAATATCCCGGGGGGCGCCCACAAGGGCGGGGGGCAGCGCCCCCTATGCGGGACGATATGTGGAGAGCATCGTGTAATCCTTGCGCGGGCCGCGCACCCGCCAGCGTGCCTGCCAATCGGGCCAGGTGTCGAACCCATAGAGCACGCGATAATCATCCGGGTCGCACCAATGTGTGGCCTGCGGATCGGCGGGATCGAAACAGTGGAATGCGCGGCCATCGGGGTAATCGACGCAGATCCGCGCACCGTCCTGGCGCCACAGATAGCGGCGCTCTGCCAGCATCGGCTTCAGGCCCGACAGCTGCAGGTGGCCGGTCTCGTGATACTGCAGCCCCGCGCCTTCGGGGCGGAACTGTGCCCGCCCGATAAAGCGGGCCGTCATGCCATCGCCCTGCACAATCTCGCGTTCAAGTCGCCAATCGCCCAGAAAATCCGCCAGTTTCGGCCCCATCGCCCCGCCTCTGCCTTGCCCCAAAGCCGCGCGCAGTCTAGAAGCCCGGCAACCCCGTTACAATGAAGAGGCCGCCAATGATCCCGCGTTATTCCCGCAAAGAGATGGTCGATATCTGGGAACCCGCCACCAAGTTCAAGATCTGGTACGAGATCGAGGCCCACGCCTGCGACGCGCAGGCCGATCTGGGCGTGATCCCGCGTGCCAGCGCCGAGGCGGTCTGGTCCGCCAAGGACGTGGACTTCGACGTCGCCCGGATCGACGAGATCGAGGCCGTGACCAAGCACGACGTGATCGCCTTCCTGACCCATCTGGCCGAGCATATCGGCTCGACCGAGGCGCGGTTCGTGCATCAGGGCATGACCTCGTCGGACGTTCTGGACACCACGCTGAACGTGCAGCTGGTGCGCGCCGCCGACATCCTGCTGGCCGATATGGACCGGGTTCTGGCCGCGCTGAAAAAACGCGCGTTCGAGCATAAGGACACGGTGCGCATCGGGCGTTCGCACGGCATCCATGCCGAGCCCACCACCATGGGCCTGACCTTCGCACGTTTCTATGCCGAGATGGACCGCAACAAGGCCCGCCTGCAAAACGCCCGCGAAGAAGTGGCCACCGGCGCGATTTCGGGCGCGGTCGGCACCTTTGCCAACATCGACCCGGCGGTCGAAGAGCATGTCTGTGCGAAACTGGGCCTGCGCCCGGAACCGATCAGCACGCAGGTCATCCCGCGCGACCGTCACGCGATGTTCTTTGCGACGCTGGGCGTGATTGCCAGCTCGATCGAAAACGTCGCGATCGAGATCCGTCACATGCAGCGCACCGAGGTTCTGGAAGCCGAAGAGTTCTTCAGCAAGGGCCAAAAGGGCAGCTCGGCGATGCCGCACAAGCGCAACCCGGTGCTGACCGAAAACCTGACCGGCCTGTCGCGTCTGGTGCGGATGTGTGTGGTCCCCGCGATGGAGAACGTCGCGCTGTGGCACGAGCGTGACATCAGCCACAGCTCGGTCGAGCGCGGGATCGGCCCGGATGCGACGATCACGCTCGATTTTGCGCTGAACCGTCTGGCGGGCGTGATCGAGAACCTTGTGATATATCCCGACAACATGCTGAAAAACATGAACAAGTTCCGTGGCCTGGTGATGAGCCAACGGGTGCTTTTGGCGCTGACGCAGGCCGGTGTGTCGCGCGAGGACGCCTATCGTCTGGTGCAGCGCAACGCGATGAAAGTCTGGGAGCAGGGCGCGGATTTCAAGACCGAGCTGCTGGCCGACCCCGAAGTCACCGCCGCACTGAGCCCCGCGGAAATCGAGGAGAAATTCGACCTCGGCTATCACACCAAACATGTCGACACGATCTTCAAGCGCGTTTTCGGCGCCTGATCGAAAGTGACCAAACAGGAATAAGGGGGCGGAATTTCCGCCCCCTTATTTGTGCGACCCAGCGACTGGCCTGTGCGAAGTAACCCGGTCTTAACGCTACCGTGCGAGGCTGTTTCAAACAGGCTAGACTCGGAGGGTCCGGTGAACGCGATTGCCCAGATGACACCGCTTGGCCAACTGGCCGGGATGGCAGCCGCGCGCCCGGGGCTGAGCAAACGGCAAAAGGCTGCGATCATCGTGCGGCTGCTGTCCTCAGAGGGGGCAAAGCTGCCGCTGTCGGATCTGAGCGAAGATCACCAAACCTCGCTGACCGAACAGATCGCGGCGATGAAGCTGATCGACAAAGGCACGCTGAAGGATGTGGTCGCGGAATTTTGCGAAGAGCTGGAAGCAGTCGGGCTGGCCTTTCCCGGTGGTTTGGACGGGGCGCTGACGCTGCTGGATGGGCAGCTGTCGGCATCTGCGGCAAACCGGCTGCGGCGGCTGGCCTCGGGCAGTTCACGCGCCGATCCATGGGAGCGGCTGGCGGGCCTGTCAGCCGAAGTCCTGTTGCCCGTGCTGCAAGAAGAAAGCACCGAAGTCGGCGCGGTGATGCTGTCGAAACTGTCGGTGGCGAAGGCGGCGGAGCTGCTGGGGAAACTGCCCGGTGACAAGGCGCGTCGGGTGGCCTATGCGGTCTCGCTGACCGGGAATGTCGCGCCTGAAACCGTGCACCGGATCGGCCAGGCGCTGGCGCAACAACTGGATGCGGCCCCGCCCAAGGCATTTGACGTTGGCCCCGTCGAACGGGTCGGCGCGATCCTGAACTACTCGGCGGCGGCGACGCGCGATTCCGTTCTCAAGGGGCTGGAAGAAGAGGATCAGGTCTTTGCCGATCAGGTGAAGAAGGCAATCTTCACCTTCACCAATATCCCCGCCCGGATCGACCCGCGCGACATCCCGAAAATCCTGCGCGCGGTGGATCAGGCCAAGCTGATCGTGGCGCTGGCAGGGTCGAAGGGCGAAGACGAAAAGGCGGTCGAATTCATCCTGACCAACATGTCGCAACGGATGGCGGCCAGCCTGCGCGATGAGATGGCCAATCTGGGCAAGGTCAAGGACAAGGACGCTGAAGAGGCGATGAGCCTGGTGGTGAATGCGATCCGCGAGATGGAAGCCGCAGGCGAGATTTTCCTGGTGGCAGAGGACGAGGACTGACGCCTGCAAGCGCCGCTTAGCATCCACCCACGCGCCCCGCGCCCGCGGCGCCACACGCGCCAGCGCGGCAGGCACGGCGCGCATAGACGCAGCGGACTGCCCGGTGACAGGACGAACGCGGGACGACGCGACAGCATCAATCCCGCCACGCGGGTTCGACTCAGTCTGGCAAAACCACCGATCCAACGCGATGCATCTGCGCCCAAAGTGGCATCACTGCGGCGTCTTCTGGCCTCGCTTGGCCGCTAACGTTACCGCCAACACCCGATGTTTCCGCTATCACCTTGAAACGGCGGGTTTTCCGAAACGGCAGAGCGTGATATCGCCATCCCAGAATTCGCAGGAACCCGCGAGCGACCCCGCATCGCCCAGTCAGGAGAGCGCTATGACCGTCACCATCGGGATCAACGGCTTTGGCCGCATCGGCCGCTGCACACTTGCCCATATCGCCGAAGCCGCGCGCAATGACGTGCAGGTCGTCAAGATCAACGCCACCGGCCCGATCGAAACCAACGCCCACCTGCTGAAATACGACTCGGTGCATGGCCGGTTCGGCGGCCCGGTCAAGGTTTCGGGCAAGACGCTCGATCTGGGTCAGGGCCCGATCGAAGTGATGTCCACCTACAACCCCGACGAGCTGAACTGGGACGGCGTTGATGTGGTGCTGGAATGCACCGGCAAATTCAACGCCCGCGACAAGGCCGCCGTGCACCTGACCCGTGGCGCCAAACGCGTGCTGATCTCGGCGCCCGCCACGAATGCCGACCTGACCGTTGTGTATGGTGTGAACCACCGCGCGCTGAAGGCCGATCATCTGGTCGTTTCGAACGGGTCGTGCACCACCAACTGCCTGGCGCCGCTGGCCAAGGTTCTGAACGACACCATCGGCATTGAATCAGGCATCATGACCACGGTTCACAGCTATACCGGCGACCAGCCGACGCTGGACCGTCGCCACAAGGATCTGTATCGCGCCCGCGCGGCGGCGATGGCGATGATCCCGACCTCGACCGGCGCAGCCAAGGCGATTGGCGAAGTGCTGCCGGAACTGGCGGGCAAGCTGGACGGAACCTCGCTGCGCGTGCCGACCCCGAATGTCTCGGCCGTCGATCTGACCTTCATCGCGGGCAAATCGGTGACCCGCGACGAGGTCAATGAAATCGTGCGCGAGGCCGCGCAGGGCTATATGGGCATGGTTTTGTCCTATGACCCCGAGCCGAAAGTCTCGATCGACTTCAACCACACGCCGTATTCGTCTATCTTCGCCCCGGACCAGACCAAGGTCACCGGCGGCAAGCTGGTGCGGGTGCTGGCCTGGTACGACAACGAATGGGGCTTCTCGTGCCGGATGGCCGATGTGGCCGGCGCCATGGGGCGGCTTTTGCAATAAATCCGGGCGCATAGACCCGGTGACAGAGGGACCAATGAACACTCCCATCGCCATCGGGCTTGCAGCCTTGGTTATTCTTTGCGCTCTGGTCGATGGTTTTGCCAACGACTGGAGCGCTTCTCTTTTTCTGGCCCGAAAAATCGTTGATCTGTTGGATTATGTCGCCTTCTGGCGCTGAGAGCCCTAGCTTTCAATTGACCTTTTGTGCGGAAAGGCGATGTTAGCGCTAAGCGCGAACTCATGCTGCGGCGCAGAGCCAAAGGAGACGGATATGACGGTCAAAGTAGCGATCAACGGATTTGGGCGGATCGGGCGCAACGTGCTGCGTGCAATCATCGAATCGGGGCGCACCGATATCGAAGTGGTCGCGATCAACGATCTGGGGCCGGTCGAAACCAACGCCCACCTGCTGCAATTCGATTCCGTCCACGGCCGTTTCCCCGTCGAGGTGAAAACCACCGCCAACACGATTGACGTGGGTCGCGGCCCGATCGAAGTCACCGCCATCCGCAACCCGGCCGAGCTGCCCTGGAAACATGTCGATATCGTGCTGGAATGCACCGGCATCTTCCGCGACCGCGAAAAGGCCGCCGTCTATCTGGAAAATGGCGCCAGCCGCGTGCTGGTCTCGGCGCCCTCGAAAGGGGCCGACAACACCATCGTTTACGGGGTGAACGACGACACGCTGACCGCCGATCAGCTGATCGTCTCGAACGCCAGCTGCACCACAAACTGCCTGGCGCCGGTGGCCAAGGTGCTGAACGACACCATTGGCATCACCAAAGGTTTCATGACCACGATCCACAGCTACACGGGCGATCAGCCGACGCTGGACACGATGCATTCCGATCTGTACCGCGCCCGCGCCGCCGCGATGAGCATGATCCCCACCACCACCGGGGCCGCCAAGGCCGTTGGGCTGGTGCTGCCCGCGTTGAAGGGCAAGCTGGATGGTGTGGCGATCCGGGTGCCGACGCCGAATGTTTCGGTCGTCGATCTGGTCTTCGAGGCCGCCCGCGACACCACGGTCGAAGAGATCAACGAGGCGATCATCGCCGCCGCCAGTGCCGGGCCACTGAAAGGCATTCTGGCCTATACCGCGCGGCCCAACGTCTCGATCGACTTCAACCATGATCCGCACAGCTCGACCTTCGCGCTGGATCAGACCCATGTGATGGAAGGCCGGATGTGCCGCATCCTGACCTGGTATGACAACGAATGGGGCTTCTCGAACCGGATGTCGGATACCGCTGTGGCGATGGGCAAACTGATCTGACCTTAGCCGCCGGATCATAACACGACCGCGAGGGGCTGACGCGATGCAGAACGTCAGCCCCTTTGATTCAAGGCCCCGTTCCCGACAGGGGCAGCGTTTGGAAAGGACTGTCTTTTGCTCTCCCCCGCCCAGCTTTTGCAGGAGTTCATCACGCTTTGGGTCGTGATCGACCCGATCGGCACCCTTCCGGTATTTCTGGCCGTCACTCAGGGGATGAGCGCGATGCAGCGCCGTTCCGTCGCACTGCGCGCGATTGCAGTGTCGTTCGGGGTGCTGACCGTCTTTATCGTGCTGGGCCAGATTGTGCTGGATGCGCTGGGGCTGCCGCTGCCCGCGTTTCAGATCGCGGGCGGGATCGTGCTGTTTCTATTCGCGCTGACGATGATTTTCGGCCATTCCAAGCCCGAGGATGAAATCGCCGAGGCCGAGCGCGTGCGCCAAACCTCGGTGTTTCCGGTGGCGATCCCCTCGATTGCTTCGCCGGGAGCGATGCTGGCGGTGGTGATCCTGACCGACAATGACCGCTTTTCCCTGGCGCATCAGGCGCTGACAACGGCGATGATGGGGCTGGTGCTGCTGGTGACACTGGCGATCATGCTGCTGGCCGAGCCGCTGCACCGGGTGATCGGGACCACCGGGGCAGCCGTCATCAGCCGGGTGATGGGCATGGTCCTGGCAGCGGTTGCCGTGGATGCGGTTCTGCGCGCCTTTGTCACCATCGGCGCGCTGCCCGGGCTGGGAATTTAGGCGTTCCGCCTCAGACCTTGTCGAACCGCTCTGCAAGCGCCGCTTTGACCGGCGGCGTCACGAAACGCGACACGTCGCCGCCCAACCGGGCGATTTCCTTGACCAGCTTCGAGGCAATCGCCTGACGCCGGGCATCGGCCATCAGGAACACCGTCTCGACCCCGGCATCCAGCGCCCGGTTCATGCCGACCATCTGGAATTCGTATTCGAAATCCGCCACCGCGCGCAGGCCACGGATGATGACATTGGCGCCAACGTCGCGCGCGCAATGGATCAACAGGTTCTCGAACGGATGCACGACGATCTCGCCGCCGCAGCGCGCGGTAATCTCGGCGCATTCCGCCTCGATCATCGCGACGCGTTCTTCCAGATTGAACAACGGCCCCTTGTCACGGTTGATTGCAACCCCGATCACCAAACGGTCCACCAGCGCCAGCGCGCGTTGGATAATGTCGATGTGACCCAGGGTTACCGGGTCAAAAGTGCCAGGATAAAGGCCGATGCGCATCGCGGTGCTCCTTGGGTGCCAGTCACGACATGGTGAAGGCACGCAACAATATTGCGTGCCTGAATGCAAGCTCCCTCTTGCCGCAGCGCGGCGTCAGTTGCCCATAATCATGCCGGTCAGGGCTTCTTTTTCCATGTGCAGCTCTTGCAGGCGGGCGGCGATCACGTCGCGGATCGAAATCAGCCCGACCATTTCATCGCCCTCCATCACCGGCATATGGCGAAATCCGCCGCTGCTCATCACCTCGGTGACGCGTTCGGTGGTATCGGTGCGCGCACAACCAATGGCATTTTTCGTCATGATCTCATCGACCGCGATCGTCAGCACAGCCGCACCCCGCCGCCCCAATTCGCGCACCACGTCACGTTCCGACACGATCCCGTCCACATGCTTGCCATCGCGCGAAATGATCAGCGCACCGATCTTGCGCTGCGACAGAATTTCGGCCACCGCACCGACGCTGGTGCCCGGAACCACCGTGACCACACCATCATCGCCCTTGGTTTTCAGAATCTGCAGAACCTGCATCGCAACCTCCCCTTTGCTTCGCTCATGCCTCAGCGTCACCGGACTGTGACAATCTGTCAAGCCGCCGTGATAGCGTTAACGCAACTTGCGGCTGCAAGTGTCTCCAGCCGGGCGACTTCGGCGCGCAATCCCTGCCCCAACGCCTCGGCCAGGCGCGTCAACCGCTCGGAGCGACGATCATCAGCGTGACGGATCAACCAGAACGCCCGGGTCAGTGCAATCTGCTCGGTCAATACCCGCTTCACCCCCGGCGTGAAGGGAATCGCGAAGTCATGCACGATCGCCAACCCCGCCCCCGCACGCACCATCTGCATCTGCACCGAGACCGAATTCGAGGCGAGCCCGACCGTCTCGCAGCCGGTTTCGGCAAAGTAATCCAGTTCCTTGTCGAAAATCATGTCGGGGATATAGCCGATCATCCGATGCCCCAGCAGATCGGCCTTGCTGGCAATCGGCGGGGTGCCGTCCAGATAATCCTGATGCGCGGCCAGATGCAGCTGGTAATCGGTCAACCGCTGCACCGTCAGCCGCCCCGCCGAGGGCGGCGACACAGCAATCGCCATATCGGCCTCGCGTTTGGACAGGTTGAACACCCGCGGCAGCGCCACGATATGGATCTCCAGCCCCGGGTTAGCATCGCAGATCGCCGCACAAACCTGCGGCAACAGATAGTTGGCGCAGCCATCCGGCGCGCCGATCCGCAGTTGGCCGGTCAACCGCCCGGCCGTGCCGCCCAGTTCCTCGGCCGCGCCCGCGAACGCCAGTTCGGCGCGTTCGGCATGCGGCAACAACCGCGCCCCCGCCTCGGTCAGCGCATACCCCTGCGGCGATTTCAAAAACAGCTTGGCGCCGATCCCGTCTTCCAGACGCGCCACCCGCCGCCCCACCGTGGCGGCGTCGCACTTCAAAACCCGCCCCGCCCCCGACAGGCTTTCGGCGCGCGCCACAGCCAGAAAAATACGCAGGTCATCCCAATCCAAGCCGCGATCCTCCCCTTAACCTTTGCATTAATGCAAAACACCTTTGCCAGACTTCCCCTTTATTTGGCATTTTCGCAAGAATAAACTCCGCTCGAACAATCCTTGGGAGGATACCATGAAAGAGATCGGTCACTGGATTAACGGCAAGCTGGTTGCGGGCACCTCGGGGCGTTTCGCCGATGTGTTCAACCCGGCCACCGGCGAATTGCAGGCCAAAGTTGCGCTTGCAACGACTGCTGAACTGGATGCTGCCGTGGCTGACGCCGAAAAGGCGCAGGTCGCCTGGGCCGCCACCAACCCGCAGCGCCGCGCACGGGTGATGATGAAATTCGCCGAGCTGATCAACGCGCATATGGACGAGCTGGCCGAACTGGTTTCGCTTGAACACGGCAAGACCCTGCCCGACGCACGCGGCGACGTGCAGCGCGGGCTTGAGGTGATCGAAGTCTGCATGGGCGCGCCCGCCTTGCTGAAAGGCGAATACACCGATGGCGCTGGCCCGGGCATCGACATCTATTCGATGCGTCAGGCCCTGGGCGTCGTTGCGGGCATCACGCCCTTCAACTTCCCGGCAATGATCCCGCTGTGGAAAATGGGCCCGGCCCTGTCGGCAGGCAACGCGATGATCCTGAAACCGTCGGAACGCTGCCCCTCGACCTCGATCCGTCTGGCACAACTGGCGCAAGAAGCGGGCCTGCCCGATGGCGTGCTGCAGGTGGTGAACGGCGACAAGAGCGTGGTTGACGCGATCCTCGACAACGAAACCGTGCAGGCCGTGGGCTTTGTCGGCTCGACGCCCATCGCGCAATACATCTATGGCCGCGCCGCGAATAACGGCAAGCGGGCGCAATGCTTCGGCGGCGCGAAAAACCACATGATCATCATGCCCGACGCGGACATGGACAAGGCCGCCGACGCGCTGGTCGGTGCCTCGATGGGCGCCGCGGGCGAGCGTTGCATGGCGATCTCGGTTGCGGTCCCGGTCGGCGAAGGCACCGCCGAGGCGTTGATCGAGCGTCTGGTGCCGAAGATCGAAAAGCTGAAAGTCGGCCCCTACACCGGCGGCGCCGATGTCGATTTCGGGCCCGTCATCACGGCCCAGGCCAAAGCCCGGATCGAAGGGCTGATCGCCTCGGGCGTGGACGCGGGCGCGACGCTGGTCGTCGATGGCCGCAACCTGAACATTCAGGGCTATGAAAACGGCTATTATGTCGGCCCGACGCTGTTCGACAACGTCACCCCCGACATGGATATCTATCTGCAGGAAATCTTTGGCCCGGTGCTGACGATGGTGCGTCAGGACAGCTATGAAGACGCGCTGAAACTGGTGATGGACAACGAATTCGGCAACGGCACCTCGATCTTCACTGCCGATGGCGACACCGCCCGCGATTACGCAAGCCGCGTCAACGTCGGCATGGTCGGCATCAACTTCCCGATCCCGGTGCCGCTGAGCTACTACACCTTCGGCGGCTGGAAGAAATCGGCCTTTGGCGATCTCAACCAATACGGCCCCGACGCCTTCCGCTTCTACACGAAAACCAAGACCGTCACCGCGCGCTGGTTCTCGGGGATCAAGGACGGCGTGGCGCTGAACTTCAAGGCGCTCGACTAAGATCAAACGGGCCGCGCCCTTCGGGGCGCGGCTTGCCTCCGGCGGGGATATTTTTCACCAAGCTGAAACGGCCCCTCTCGCGTTTTCATCTTGGTCAAAATATCCCGGGGTGAATTTTGCCGCAGGCAAAAGAGGGGCAGCGCCCCTGCCCTCTCGCCTTGCAAAATTCGTGCAAGGTTTGCCAATTAAACAGATGTTCATTTCCAACGTTTCGGGGAGGAAACCATGGATTTTGCGCTGAGCGAAGAACAGCAGGCCATTTTCGATATGGCGCATGCCTTTGGCCAAGAGCATATCGCCCCCTTTGCGCGCGAGTGGGAAGCCGCGGGCACGATCCCCAAGGCGCTGTGGGCCAAGCTGGCCGAGCTGGGTCTGGGCGGAATTTATGTCTCCGAAGAGTTTGGCGGGTCGGGGCTCTCGCGGCTGGATGCGACGCTGGTGTTCGAGGCGCTGGCGATGGCCTGCCCGGCAGTGGGGTCGTTCCTGTCGATCCACAACATGTGCGGTGGCATGATCGACAAATTCGGCACGCCCGAAGACAAGGCGCGCTGGTTGCCGCAGCTGTGCAGCATGGACAAGATCTTTTCCTATTGTCTGACCGAACCGGGTTCGGGCTCTGACGCGGCGGCGCTGCGCACCAAGGCCACGCGCACGGATGCGGGCTGGGTTTTGAACGGCACCAAGGCCTTCATTTCGGGCGGCGGCTATTCCGATGTGTATGTCACGATGGTGCGCACCGGCGAGGATGGCCCCAAGGGGATTTCGACGGTGATCGTCGAGGATGGCACGCCGGGGCTGAGCTTTGGTGGGCTGGAAGACAAGATGGGCTGGCGCGCGCAGCCGACGGCTCAGGTGCAATTCGACGATTGCGCAATCCCGGCGGAAAACCTGCTGGGCGAGGAAGGCCGTGGTTTTGCCTATGCGATGGCGGGGCTTGACGGCGGGCGGCTGAACATCGCGGCCAGTGCCCTGGGCGGCGCGCAGGCGGCGCTGGATGCAACGCTGAATTACATGGGCGAGCGCAAGGCGTTTGGCAAATCTCTTGATCAGTTTCAGGCGCTGCAATTCCGTCTGGCCGAGCAGGAGGTCAAGCTGCAATCAGCCCGGATCTTCCTGCGTCAAGCCGCGTGGAAGCTCGACAACAAGGCGCCGGACGCCACGAAATTTTGTGCCATGGCAAAGCTTTACGTCACGGATGCGGCGTTCGACGTGGCCAACCAATGCCTGCAATTGCACGGCGGCTATGGCTATCTGGCCGATTACGGGATCGAAAAAATCGTGCGCGACCTGCGCGTGCATCAGATCCTGGAAGGCACCAATGAAATCATGCGGCTGATTGTCGGGCGCGCGATGCTGGCGGAGCGCGGCTGATGACAGATCTTCCGACGATGATTGCGCGCAAGGAGGGCCGCGTCGGGCGGCTGACCTTCAATCGCACTGCCGCGCTCAATGCGCTCGACAATGAAATGGCCGAGGTGATCGAGGCCGCGCTGGACCGTTGGCGCAATGATCCCGAGGTCGCGGCGGTGCTGATTGACGCCGCCGGGGACCGCGCGTTTTGCGCGGGTGGCGATATTGCCGCGATCTATCACCACGGTCGTGCGGGCGATTTCGACATCGGCCCGCGGTTCTGGCGTGACGAATATCGGATGAATGCGAAAATCGCCGAATATCCCAAGCCGATCGTGGCCTTCATGCAGGGTTTCGTGATGGGCGGCGGCGTGGGGGTTGGCGGTCATGCCAGCCACCGCGTGGTCGGCGACACGACGCAAATCGCGATGCCCGAGACCGGAATCGGCCTGATCCCCGATGTCGGCGGCACGCGGATTCTGGCGTGCGCGCCCGGGCGGGTCGGTGAATATCTGGGCCTGACCGGCGGGCGGATCGGCGCGGCGGATGCGATCTATGCAGGTTTTGCCGATTGCTACGCCCCCGAGGCGGAATGGGAGGCGCTGAAAGCGCGCCTGATCGAAACCGGCGACCCGGGCGTGTTGCCGCAAGGTGGGCAGCCGGCGACACCGGGCACGCTGGCCGATCTGCGCGCGGAGATTGACGCGGCCTTTGGTACGGCGGATCTGCACGGGATCATCGCAGCGCTGGAGGCGTCGGGCACCGAATTTGCCACGGCCACGCTGAAAACCCTGCGTCGCAACTCGGCCCTGTCCGAAGCCGCGACCTTGGCATTGGTGCGGATGACGCGGGCCAATCCGACGATCCGCGCGGCGCTGGAAAACGAATTCCGCTTCACCCTGCGCGCGGTCGAGCACAGCGATTTTCTGGAAGGCGTGCGCGCCCAGATCATCGACAAGGATCGCAAGCCGCAATGGAAATACACGCTCGACACCCTGCCCGATGCGGTGGTGGCAGCGCTGCTGGAGCCGCTGCCGGCGGACTGGCAGATTGACTTCGCCGACGCCTGACGCGTCGGCAGAACTTTGGGGAGGATGCTATGAACATCGGATTTATCGGGCTGGGAAACATGGGCGGGCCGATGGCGGCCAATCTGGCCAAAGCAGGTCATGCGGTGACGGGGTTTGATCTGACCGCGCCCTGCCCCGAAGGCGTGACCCGCGCTGACAGTGCAGCAGCGGCGGCCAAGGGCGCCGATGTGGTCATCACCATGCTGCCCAATGGCGCGATCCTGCGTGCCGTGGCGGCCGATGTGATCCCGGCGATGCAGGCCGGAGCGGTGCTGTGTGATTGTTCGACCGTTGATGTGGACAGCGCGCGCGCGGTGGCTGAACAGGCGGCAGCGGCGGGTCTGGGCGCGCTGGATGCACCGGTTTCGGGCGGAACAGGCGGCGCCACCAACGGCACGCTGACCTTCATGGTGGGCGGCACCGAAGCCGCCTTTGCCACGGTCAAGCCGCTGTTTGACATCATGGGCCAAAAGGCCGTGCATTGCGGCGACGCGGGCGCCGGGCAATCCGCCAAGATCTGCAACAACATGATCTTGGGCGTAACGATGATTGCCACCTGCGAAGCCTTTGCGCTGGCTGACAAGCTGGGGCTCGACCGGGGCAAGATGTTCGATGTGGTCTCGACCTCGTCGGGGGCCAGCTGGTCGATCAATGCCTATTGCCCGGCGCCGGGCGTGGGCCCGACGACCCCCGCCGACAATGGCTATAAGCCCGGGTTTGCGGCCGAACTGATGCTGAAAGACCTGCGGTTGAGCCAGCAGGCCGCCGACAGCGCCGATGCCGATACGCCCATGGGACAGCTGGCCACCGCGCTTTACACCCAATTCGTCGAAGCCGAGAATGGCCGTGGCATGGATTTCTCGGCAATGTTGCCGCGGTTCGAGGCCCGAGGTCGGCAAGACTGAGCGGACTTCAGCGCATCGGAAAAAATAGGCGGGGGGCGGCTGACGGAAATCGGCCGCCCCCGCGTTCTTCTTGAGGATCATCCTTCGAGGAGAGAAACGATGAGCAGATTTTCAAGTAAACTGACGCTGGCGGCGCTGGCGGGTATGGTCGCCATCACCCTGTCGGCACCGACGGTGCAGGCCCAGCCCAAGGGACAACAGGTTCCGCCCGGCTGCGTTTTGTTGCCCAACGGCAAGCTGCAATGCAACAACGCCAGCGGCAAACAGGCCGTTCCGGCGATCCAGAACCGCAATCAGAACGCGGTAAAACATCAAGACAGATATCAATACCAGGTCCAGACACGGGTGCCGCGCGTCGGCGCATCGGCCAAGGGGGCCGCGATCTTTCAACAGGCCAGACACAGCCGCTTGCCCAAACCGCCCGCGCATCAGCATTACCGCGTGATTGACGGCACCATCGTGCGCGTGGACAGCGATACGCTCAAGGTTCTTGCCGTGATCGGATTGATGAACGAGCTGATGAAGTGACGCAGGAATACGGCGGGGCGGGTGCTTGCGCCCGCCCGCCGAGCCGCTACAACCGACGCATGACCGATTGGCTTTTGCATACCCCAGCACTCGACACACTTGATGCGCCGACCCGGGCGCGCCTGGCCGGATTGCCGCAACAGACGCTACCGCGAGGCGCCGTGCTGTTTCGTCCCGGCGATGCGGTCGAGGGGTTTGCCATCGTGCTGTCAGGTCGGATCGAGGTGTTCCTGACCGGCGCGGGCGGGCGCGAATTGCTGCTGTATGCGGTCGAACCGGGGCAAAGCTGCGTGCAGACGACGCTGGGCCTGCTGGGTGAGGCGCCCTATTCGACAGAGGCCATCACCGCGCAGGAAACCGAGGTGGTGATGATCCCGCGTGCCTTGTTTCGCGCCTTGATGGACAGCGCCCCCGCCTTTCGCCAGCTGGTCTTTGCCGCCTTCGCCGAACGGATGGGCGGGATGATCCAGTTGATGGAGCGGGTCTCGTTTCAATCCGTCGAATGCCGCCTGGCCAGCTGGCTGTGCGGCCATGCCGACGGCGGGCGGGTGCAGGCCACCCAGGCCGAAATCGCCACCCAGATCGGATCCGCGCGAGAGGTCGTGTCGCGCAGACTTGATGCCTTCGCCCGTCGCGGCTGGGTGCAGACCGAACGCGGCGCGGTGGTGCTGACCGACCCGGGCGCGCTGCGCAGGCTTGCGTTGTCCGAGGGCGGCTGAGCGCCCGCCTGCGTGATCATGTCACAGACGCCCCCCCCGAGTCGTGCTAGGCTGTTCGAACCGGGGACGCCCAAGCATGCGCCCCACCGGCTTCAAACGCGCAAGACTGGAGATAGACATGTTCAAAACCAATGTTGGCGGGATGGATAAAATCCTGCGTATCGTTATCGGCGTCGCCCTGCTGGCGGGGTTCTTCCTGAACACCGAAGCGACCTATCGCTGGGCCTATCTGATCGGCATCGTGCCGTTGGTGACCGGGCTTTTGGGCACCTGCCCGCTGTATTCGATCTTCGGGATGAACACCTGCCCGATGAAAAAATAAATCCCGCATCGCGGGCCGCCCCGTCGGAAGGTGCCCCCTTTCGACGGGTTTTCTTTGCACAGCCCAGGGCCTAGACTGGCCCGATGCTGATCCGCCTGCTGCCCATTGTGTTGCTTGCCGCCCTGCCCGCCCGGGCGGAACCGCCGTCTGCGCCCGAATGCCGGGTCCTGGAAAGCACCGGGGATCGGTTCTGCAAACAGGGACCGCGCTGGGTTTTGTCGAACGCAACCGCCCCGACATACGCCCCGGGGGATGCCTTCCCGATCTACGATCATTCGATGCTGATGGATCTGGCGCGCTACAACCTGCCGCCGGTGGATGGGCCGTGGCGCTACTACGTGGTCGAGGGCACGATCTACAAGGTCTCCAGCACCGATGCGACGGTGCTGGGCGTCGTCGGACGCGCCCGGCGCTGAGCGAAAGGCCCGAGGGGGCCTCGCCCCTATTCCGCCGCGGCCCGGATCCCCAGCATCGGCGCCAGATACCGCCCGGTGTGGCTGCGCGGATTTTGCGCGACCTCTTCGGGTGTGCCGACCGCGACCACCTCGCCGCCACCATCGCCGCCCTCGGGGCCGATGTCGATGATCCAGTCAGCGGTCTTGATGACGTCGAGGTTATGTTCGATGACCACCACGGTGTTGCCCTGATCGACAAGCGAATGCAGCACCTCCAGCAGTTTGCGCACATCTTCGAAGTGCAGCCCCGTGGTCGGCTCATCAAGGATATACAGCGTGCGGCCCGTCGCGCGGCGGCTGAGTTCCTTGCTGAGCTTGACCCGTTGCGCCTCGCCCCCCGACAGCGTCGTCGCCTGCTGGCCCACCTTGATATAGCCAAGCCCCACCTCGACCAGCGCATCCATCTTTTCGCGGATCGACGGCACGGCCTTGAAGAACCCTTGAGCATCTTCGACCGTCATGTCAAGAACGTCAGCTATGCTTTTGTTTTTAAACGTAACTTCTAAAGTTTCACGATTGTAGCGATGGCCCTTGCAGGTCTCGCATTCGACATAGACATCGGGCAGGAAGTGCATCTCGATCTTGATCACCCCATCGCCCTGACAGGCCTCGCAACGCCCGCCCTTGACGTTGAAGCTGAAGCGTCCGGGCTTGTAGCCGCGTGCTTTCGCCTCAGGCAGGCCCGCGAACCAGTCACGAATGGGGGTGAAGGCGCCGGTATAGGTGGCGGGGTTCGAGCGCGGCGTGCGGCCGATCGCGCGCTGGTCGATGTCGATCACCTTATCCAGATGTTCCAACCCCTTGACCGTGTCGCAGGGCGCGGGCGTCTGGCGCGCACCGTTCAGCCGCATCGAGGCGGTCTTGAACAGCGTCTCGATGGTCAGGGTGGATTTTCCGCCCCCCGACACCCCGGTGACACAGACGAATTTCCCCAGCGGGAAATCCACCGTCACATCCTTTAAGTTATTCCCGCAAGCCTTTACAACCGTTAGTTTTTTCTTGTTCCCTTTGCGCCGTTCCGCGGGCACGTCGATGCACCGCGTGCCCGACAAATACTGCCCGGTCAGGCTGGCGGGATCGGCGGCGATTTCGGCCGGTGTGCCCTGCGCCACCACGCGCCCGCCATGCACGCCCGCGCCGGGGCCGATGTCGAACACATAATCGGCGTGGCGAATGGCATCTTCGTCATGTTCCACGACCAGCACCGAATTGCCCTGATCGCGCAGGTTTTTCAGCGTGCCAAGCAAGCGGTCATTGTCGCGTTGATGCAGGCCGATCGAGGGTTCATCCAACACATACAGCACCCCGGTCAGCCCCGACCCGATCTGGCTCGCCAGCCGGATCCGCTGGCTTTCGCCCCCCGACAGCGTGCCCGCCGCGCGGCTCAGCGTCAGGTAATCAAGGCCGACATTCACAAGGAATCCAAGGCGTTCGCGGATTTCCTTCAAAATCGCATGGGCGATTTCATTTTTCTGTTTGCTCAAGCGATCCGGCACCGTGCTGATCCAGGCAAAGGCCTCGCGGATCGACATTTCGACCACCTGGCCGACATGCAGCCCGGCGATTTTCACCGCCAGCGCCTCGGGTTTCAGGCGGTAGCCATGGCAGGCGCCGCAGGGGCGGTTGTTCTGATAGCGCTCCATCTCCTCGCGCGACCAGGCACTGTCGGTTTCACGATAGCGGCGTTCCATATTGGGCACGATGCCTTCGAATGTGCGGCTGACTTCGTAGACGCGGCCCCCTTCATCGAAGCGGAACTTGATTTCCTGATCGCCCGAACCATAGAGGAAAAGTTTCTGAACTTCGGGGTCCAAGTCTTTCCACTGCTTACGTTTATCGAAACCGTAGTGCTTGGCCAGCGCGTCAATGGTCTGGGTGAAATAGGGGCTTTTCGATTTCGCCCAAGGTGCCAGCGCGCCCTGCGCCAGCGTCAGCGTCACATCAGGCACCACCAGCCGTTCGTCAAAGAACAGCTCGACCCCGAGCCCGTCGCAGACCGGGCAGGCCCCGAACGGCGCGTTGAACGAAAACAGCCGCGGCTCGATTTCAGGGATGGTGAAGCCCGACACGGGACAGGCGAATTTTTCAGAAAACGTCAGTTTCAGCGGTTCCTGGCCCGCCTCGATCTGATCGGCGCTCAGCGCTTCTTCGAACAGGGTGATGCCATCGGCCAGGTTCAGCGCGGTGCGCAGACTGTCGGCCAGACGCGTTTCCAGCCCCTCGCGCACCACGATCCGGTCCACCACAACGTCGATGTTGTGGCGGAATTTCTTGTCCAGCGTGGGCGGATCTTCCAGCTCGTAAAACGCGCCGTTGACCTTGACGCGCTGAAAGCCCTGCTTGTGCAGGTCAATGAATTCCTTGCGGTATTCACCCTTGCGGTCGCGCACGATGGGGGCCAGCAGATAGCCGCGCGTGCCTTCGGGCAGGGCCATGATCCGGTCCACCATGTCCTGCACCTGTTGCGCCTCGATCGGCAGGCCGGTCGCGGGACTGTAGGGCGTGCCCGCACGGGCAAACAGCAGGCGCATGTAGTCGTAAATCTCGGTCACGGTGCCGACGGTCGAGCGCGGGTTTTTCGAGGTGGTCTTTTGCTCGATCGAAATCGCCGGGCTGAGCCCCGAGATATGATCGACGTCGGGTTTGCCCATCATATCCAGGAATTGCCGGGCATAGGCCGACAGGCTTTCGACATAGCGGCGCTGGCCTTCGGCATAGATCGTGTCAAACGCCAGACTGGATTTGCCCGAGCCCGACAGCCCGGTGATGACCACGAACTGATCGCGCGGGATATCCAGATCCACGTTCTTCAGATTGTGCTCGCGCGCACCGCGCACTTCGATGAACTTCTGCTCGGCCATGACTGCCCCCGTTACCACCCCCCCCCCTAGATAGGCGAGCGCGGGCGAGTCTCCAACCTAAATATGCGAACGAAGGGGGAACTTTTGCTGCGAAACATCGGGGTGGCGGGTTTCGCAGCGCTTCGTTTTACGCCTGTGATTTCAGCGCTGGAACTGCGCGGACGATCAGGTCCGAAATCATTCTGTTTTGTGAATGTATTTTCAGCCGCAACGCAGCATTCCCCCTTGATTTGCGGTCTTCATCTGGCCACATCAGGGCGAACGGGGTCTGGACCCCTTAGCGAAAGGTGACGCGATGCTCAATTTCCTTCGTCCCTCGGGCCCCGGCGGCGCGCGTGTGGAGCGGATCAACCCGAAAGATGCGGTGGCCAAGGTCGCTGCGGGCGAGATCACCCTGATCGACGTGCGCGACGGCATGGAATTGCGCGCCAGCGGCAAGGCCAAGGGCGCGCTGCATGTGCCGCTGATGGCGCTGAAGATGAAATGCGATCCGTCGAGCCCGGAATTCCTGAAGGGCCTGTCGCTGGACAAACCGGTGGCGGTCTATTGCGCTTCGGGCGCGCGCAGCCAGGGCGCGGGGCAGATGCTGCTGCAGATGGGCTACAAGACGGTGTATAACTTGGGCGGGCTTTATGACTGGCACGCCGCGGGTGGCGCGGTCGAGCGCTAAGCCCAATGCCGGGGGCTGCGCGCCCCCGGGCCCTTGCGGGATAGTTCCGCTTTGTGAAAAGCGGTGAAGCCCGATCAAAAGCGGGCGCGGCGGGCGCGCAGCCAGCCGTGCATCGCAATTCCCCCCAGACAAAGTGGCAACGCAAAAAGCGTGAGCGCGACCGGCCCCAGCGCGGCAGCCAGCGCCAGCAGGATCGGCGTGCCCAGCGTGGTGCCGACATTCCCCAGTTGCGCCACCGCCCCTGCGGCCTTGGCGCGGGCGTCAGGCGTTGAATTCAGTTCCGGGATTGCGGCAAAGCTGGCCCCCTGCACCAGCCCCAGACATGCCGAGATCAACAGCGCCGCCCCCACCTGCCCCACGCCTGTAGCCAGCCCCCAGACCAGCGCGGACAGCGCCCCGCCGACAAAGCCGATTTGCGCCACCCGCACAGCGCCCAGCCGCCGCGTCAGCATCACGCCGAAGCCCAGCGAACTGGCAATCGAGACCAGCGGCATCACGCTGGCGGTCAGGGCGCGAAATTGTGGGGCGACAAGCCCGGGCACCAACGTCAGCGCCGCCACGAAGATCAGCGTATAGAAAACAAAGCCCATCGCTGGCGCCGCAATATGCGGATCGGCATAGATCGCACGGGTATCGGCCAGCAGCGCCCTGAGTTGCATCCGGGGCGCCGGGGGGCGAGGTGCTTCGGGCGGCAGCACCCGGCCCAGCAAGGTTGCGGCCAGAACCATCAACACCGCATGCACCGCCCACAGCGCGATGGCGCCCTGCGATTGCGCCAGAGGCAGGCCCAAGACCGCGGTGATGGTGAAGGCCAGCGCAAAAAAGGTGGACCACAGCGTCATTGCCGCCGCCTGATCGCGGGGGGTGGCAGCACCGGCGATCAGCACCGGCCCCGCCACCACGATGGCCAGATGCGCGAACCCTTCGACCACGCGACTGGCAATCATCACGCCCAGCGGCAGATGCAGACATTGCAGCGCGGAAATCGCAGCCCCCGCGATCAGCGCGCCGATGATCAGCCGCCGCGCGCCCAACCGTGCCACCATCAGTCCGGCGGTGGTGCCAAAGATCACCCCCACCACGCCCACAACCGAAACCACCAGCCCCAGCCGCGCGCCCGCCCCGGGCCACAGCGTGGCGAGTTCGGGAAAGATCACGCCGATCTTGGAAAACTGCCCGGCAGCGCACAGCCCTGCGAACCACAGCGAAAAAACCGCACCCCAGCGCGTCTGCATCGGATCATCCCCTGAAACGAGAAGGGCCCGACAACGCGGGCCCTTTGGCGGAATGTGCCGCGCCGCGGCGCGAGGTCAAGGAATTTCTGACCAAAAAGTCAGAAATGCAGCGCGCGCCCGTAGGCATCCAGCACCGCCTCGTGCATCATCTCGCTGAGCGTCGGATGCGGGAAGACGGTTTCCATCAGCTCGGCCTCGGTGGTTTCGAGTGTGCGACCAATGACATAGCCCTGAATCATCTCGGTCACCTCGGCGCCGACCATATGGGCGCCCAGCAACTCGCCGGTTTTGGCGTCGAACACGGTTTTCACCAAGCCCTCGGGTTCGCCCAAGGCAATCGCCTTGCCGTTGCCGACGAAGGGGAAGCGCCCGACGCGGATCTCATGCCCCGCCTCTTTCGCCTTGGCCTCGGTCATGCCGACGCTGGCGACCTGCGGATGGCAATAGGTGCAGCCGGCAATCGAACCCGGCTTGATCGGATGCGGATGCCCGCCCGCGATCAGTTCGGCCACCATCACGCCTTCGTGGCTGGCCTTGTGCGCAAGCCACGGCGCGCCCGCGATGTCGCCAATGGCGTAAAGCCCGGCCACGCCCGTGCGGCAGAATTCATCGGTCACAACATGGGTGCGGTCGATTTTCACGCCCAAGGCTTCAAGCCCCAGATCCTCGACGTTGCCGACGATGCCGACCGCCGAGATCACCGTGTCAAACTCGGCGGTGGTGGTGCCTTTGGCATCTTCCAGATGCGCCACAACCTTGCCATTCCCGCGATCCAGCTTCTTGACCGTGGTCTTTTCAAGGATCTTCATGCCCTGCTTGACGAATTGCTTTTTCGCGAAGGCGCTGATTTCCGCGTCTTCGACCGGCAGCACCCGGTCCATCACTTCGACAACCGTGGTATCGGCGCCCAGCGTGTTGAAGAAGGACGCAAATTCGATGCCGATCGCGCCCGAGCCGATCACCAGCAGCTTTTTCGGCATCCGCTTGGGAACCAGCGCGTGCTTGTAGCTCCACACCAGATCGCCGTCGGCTTCCAGCCCCGGCAGGGTGCGGGCCCGCGCGCCAGTGGCCAGCACGATGGATTTCGCGGTCAGCTCTTCGGTGCCCTTGTCGGTCTTCACCGTGACAGCGCCGGGCTTGGGCAACGTGGCCGTGCCCATGAACACGGTCACTTTGTTTTTCTTCATCAGGTGGCCGATGCCGCCCGACAGCTGTTTGGCGACCCCGCGCGAACGGGCGACAACCGCATCCAGATCAAAGCCGATCTTGTCGGCGCTGAGGCCGAATTCCTTGGCGCGATGCATCAGGTGGAACACCTCGGCCGAGCGCAACAGCGCCTTGGTCGGTATACAGCCCCAGTTCAGGCAGATCCCGCCCAGATGTTCGCGCTCGACAATGGCGACATTCAGCCCCAGCTGCGCACCCCGGATCGCAGCAACATAGCCGCCCGGACCCGCGCCGATCACGATCATGTCGAAGCTTTTAGCGGCCATGGATTTTCCTCCGTCTGAAAACTAGTTTGGTATTAAACTATTTTTCAGACGGTATCAATGGCCGCGTTCCCGCGAAGGTCAGGCAACCTTGCCCTTGGCTTCGGCGCGCACAGCCCAGTCGTAGCCGCCCGCCCACATGAAGGCCGCCTCTTCATCGCTGGTGGCCCGGCCCACCCAGGAATTGCGCCACGGGAACCGTCCGAACCGCGCGATCACTGCGCGATGCGCGCGTGCGTGACGCAGGTGCTCGTCCGGCATCCGCTCTTCATACAGCGCCACGCCGCGTTCCTGATCCAGCAGGCTTTCGGAATGCAGGAACGGCACATAGAAGAACTGCCGCAGTGGGTTTTCGATCGCCATGTCATAGCCTTCGGCGATCGCCCGGTCGGCCACCTCGCGCGCGCGGCGGTCGGTGGCAAAGCTTTTGGGATCACCACGGAACATGTTGCGTGGCAGTTGATCGCAGATGACCACCAACGCCAATGCGCCCAGCGGCGTCTCGGCCCAATCATCAAGCGCGCCATCATGCGCAGCCTGCCACAACGGCTCGAACCGCTCTCGGATCTCGCGATCCAGATCTTCATTCGATTGATACCAGCGTTCCGGCCCGACTTCGTCACGCCAGAACGCGATCACGTTGGTGATCCGTTCCATGACTTTCCGCCTTCCAATGTTAGTGCTGTGGCGTGAAAGTGACAGGAAAAACGCAAAAATCAACAAAACTCTTTACAATGCACAAATTGTAAACGCTAAAAATTATTTCGCTGATTCGGAGGGCGATTCGTTGCTGTCTTCCTGTGCAGTTTCCAGCGCGACATCCACCGCGAAGGCCGTGGCGGTCGGCGACAGCACCGCGAAGGCGCCGGTCGACTCGATTGCGGGGGCTGGGCGACGCGTCATCCGCCAGGCTGCATAAGCCGCAACGCCGGCATTGAGCACCGCGAGATACAGGAAAAACCCGCCGGGACCGACGACGCCCATCAGCCAGCCAGTGATGATCGGGCCGGTAATCGCGCCCACCCCGTTGATGAACAACAGCCCCGCCGAGGCCGCCGCCATGTCAGAGCTGTCCAGAAAATCGTTGGTGTACGCCAGCAGCAAGGAATAAAGCGGGTTGGCCACTCCGCCAATGACGGCCGCCCCCAACAACAGCACCACAAAAGGCGGATTGCTCAGGAACACGCCCAGCATCGACACCGCCCCCATCACGCCCAAAGCCGCGATCAGCACGCGCCGGTCCATCCGATCCGACATCCAGCCAATCGGATATTGCGCGAACAGCCCGCCCACATAGATCGCCGCCACAAAGGCCGAGATCTGTTTCACCGACAGCCCTGCCCCGGTGCCCCAGACAGAGGCCATGCCAAACAGCGCCGAGAACACGCCCCCCAGCAGGAAAATCCCCACGCAGCCCAGCGGCGAGGCCTGCCAGAGCTGGGCAAAGCTCATCCGCTTGATCGTCGCGAAGGCTGGCGCGGGAGCCGCCGACAACAGGATCGGCGTGAAGGCCAGCGACACCAGCACGGACGGGATGACGAACAGGAAATACCCCGCCGGGTCGCCCACGTTCATCAGCAATTGCGCGCCGATAATGCCGATCATCTGCACGATCATATAGGCCGACAACGCCTGCCCGCGGTTTTCATTGCTCGATGCCGCGTTCAGCCAACTTTCGGCGGTAATATAGACGCCGGAAAACGAAAACCCGATCAGCACCCGCATACAGGCCCAGGCAATCCAGTTCGGCGCGGTCGCATACAAGATCAGCACCGCGGAAATCAGACTGCCGAGCGCGGCGAACACCCGCACATGGCCCACACTGCGGATCAGGTCGGGCACGGTCCGCGACCCGAACAGGAAGCCCGCGAAATAGGCCGACATCACGACCGACATCTGAAAGGTCGAGATCCCCTCGATCTGACCGCGAATCCCCAGCAGCGTGCCCTGCATACCGTTGCCGACCATCAACAGCATGATGCCCAGCAGCAAAGCCCATGAATGGCGAAGGACAGACAGCATGGCGCACCTCTTTCACGCGGAACGCCGTATCTAGTGCGGCGAGACGCCCCGATCAGGGCTGTTTGCGACTCTCGGGGATTAAAAGCGACGCATCGCCATAAGAAAAGAAGCGATATCCGCTGTCTACCGCATGATCATAGATCCGCGCCATCCGATCCTTGCCCATCAGCGCTGAAACCAACATCAAAAGTGTCGATTTCGGCAGATGGAAATTGGTCATCAGCGCGTCGGTCACCCGGAACTGATACCCGGGATAGATGAAGATTTCGGTCGTGCCGCAAAACGGCGCGATGGCGCCCCCGGCGGCCGCGCTTTCGATCAGCCGCAGCGCGGTGGTGCCAACCGGAATGATCCGCCCGCCCGCCGCCCGGGTCGCCGCAATCTCGGCTGCGGCCTGCGCGCTGACCTCGCCCCATTCGGCGTGCATTTTATGCGTCGTCACATCCTCGACCTTGACCGGCAGGAAGGTGCCCGCGCCCACATGCAGCGTGACCTCGGTGAAATCGACCCCCTTGGCGGCCAGCGCTTCCAGCAGCTCGCGGGTGAAATGCAGGCTGGCGGTGGGGGCTGCAACCGCACCGGAATGACGTGCGAAAACAGTCTGATAGTCGGTCTTGTCGGCCTCGTCCGGGGCGCGCAGCGCGGCGATATAGGGCGGCAACGGCATCGCACCGGCCGCCGCCAGCGCCGCGTCAAAATCATCCCCGGTCAGGTTGAAGGCAATCCGCATCTGCCCGGCGTCAATCGCCACAACCCGCGCCGACAGATCGGCCGAGAACACGATTTCTTCGCCCACACGCAATTTGCGCAGGGGTTTGGCCAGCGCCAGCCATTCGCCCTGCGGTGCAGGCTCCAGCAGCGTGACCTCGATCTTTGCAGCAACCGGCCCCTGGGCGCTGTCACGGTGCCGCGTTCCGGTCAGGCGTGCCGGGATCACCTTGGTATTGTTCAATATCAAACGATCACCGGGGCGGAACAGATCAACCAGATCGGACACATGCAGATCGGTGATCTGATCGCCCTCAGCCAACAGCAGGCGGGCGGCAGTGCGCGGCCGCGCAGGGCGCGTCGCAATCAGCCCTTCGGGCAGGTGAAAATCAAAATCAGACAGTTTCATTCGGTGACCAGTTTCGGCGGGTTGCGGCGGAAAATCTCGCGGAACATGCCCGGCGTAAAGATGGAAAGCGGATTGATCACCACTTTTGGCGCGTCCACCGCACCGCGCAACGTGTAGGTGAAGCCAAACAGCCCCTCGCCACGGCGGGCAAAAATCTGGCCGATGCCGTTGATCAGGTAGAAGGGCGAGATCACCCCCTCCATGTCCAGCGTGCCCAGAGCGGGCAGGTAATTGCCCGTCATCGTCACCCCCATCGAGGCGCCGATCGCCTCGCCGCGGGTCAGGCTGACGCCCTCGGGGGTCAAGCGGAAAGCGGCTTCGGCCTCGGAAAACAGGATGCCCTCGCCATTCAGCTGTTCCAGCAGCCCGATGATCGACGCCGCCGACAGCATCGAGGCCAGAACCGGCGCATCCTTGACCCGCAGATTTTTGGTGCGCGCCTGACCTTCATAGCTTTGATTGCCGACCGGCGAGAGCGTCAGATCAAGCGCGCCACCCCGGGCCGTGTTGAAAATCCCCGTCGCGGCCAGCACCGCGCCGGCATCCTCGGCACTGATCCGCACGGCGGTGCGGCCATTGTCGGCGGGCCCGACCGCGCCATTGATCGGCGCCGCGCCATTGATGCGTGCCGTGAAGCTACCGTTGAAACCGCCGCGCGTGCCGAAACTGCCGCGCAAGCCCGTCAGCGCAATGCCATCCGTCACCGTCACCCGATCCAGCGCCGCACGGATCTTGCCGCCCCCGGCCCCGCCACTGCCGTCCCCCCCGCCAAAGCCCGCGCGACGCAAGTCCAGCCATCCGCCCGAAACCTCGACATCCGGCGCCCGATTGCCGCCGCGCCCGATCAGAGTGACGGGCCCGGAAAACCAGTCACCGATTTTCACCGCGCTCAGCGCCGCGCGCTCGAACCCGCCGGTTTTCTGCAAGCTCAGTTTCCCTTCGGCGCTCAGCCCCGGAGCGCGCAGCGCGATACGGTCCACCTGCACCGGCGCCCCCAACGCGCCCGCGATCTGCAGGTTGCCCTTACTCGGCGCAGGTTTCGACCAGCTGATTTCGGGGATCTTCAGGGTCAGCCCCTTCAGGTCGGTTTCCAGAAAGAACCCGGGTGCAGTGCCTTCGTGCAGGTCCAGCACCAGATGGCCCCAGCCGACGCCACCAACCGCGCCCTTGGGCAGGCCGATGTTGAACGTGGCCAGCGCGGCGGGGGTGATTTCGACATAGCCGTTGACCGCAGAAATCCCCTTATGCTCGGGGCCGAACTGCTGCGACCAGCGCACATCAAAGGTGACCCCCGACAGCGTGCCCTTGCCCGACAGCACCAGCCCGGTGCGGTCGGCATTCAGGGTCAGGCGGTCAGCGGCCAGATCATGCCCCGGCACGATACTGTCCGACCGCACATCCGTCAGCCGCGCGACCACGTCGAAATCCACATCCTCGGGGGTCAGTTTTGGCAGCAGACGCATGTTCAACACGGTCTGCGCCTCGGCCCAGCCGGTCGCGATATCGGCGCGTTTGCCCGCCTTTTTCAGGAACTCGAACGGCGGCTGATCCAGCAAGGACAGCGCCGCGCGGATCGGTGATCGGGTCAGCAGCCGCACCACCATCGGCGCAAAATGCACCCGTATGTCGGGCACCACCAGCGTGGTGTCGGCAACCTCGATCTGCCCCCCCTCAGGCGGGATCACATGACCTTCCTCGACCATCAGCGCGTGGCGATTGTCGTGGATCGTGGCAAAACCGCGGCCCTCGCGCACCGGCGGCAACGAGCGAACCACCGTCACCTCGGCCCCGCGGAATTCATAGCCCAGTGCCAGCCGCGGATCAGACCCCGGCTCCAGCCGCAGCGCGGCGCGCATGTTGTGCAGTTCGCCGGTCACCACATTTTCGGCCACCCATTTGCGCGTCGGCGGCACCAGCGCGGGCGGCCAAAGCGCCAGCAGATCGGGTTGGCTGATCCGGTTGATCGACGTGTCAAAGGCCACATGCCACCCCGCCGCATCGGCCGAAACCGCGCCACGCCCGGAAATCCGGCGCTCGCCCTCGATCAACTGCAACTGTCCCAACTCGATGCGGAAGGGCTTGAGCTGAATACGAAAATCGGCCAACCCCTGCGAGATCCGTGCCGGTTTTTCAAATACGCCCTCGGGGTCAAGCTGCACATCGCGGATCGCGATTTGCGTCACCGCCGCCCCCGGCAGGCCACGCTTGAAATCGCGCAGCAGGGTCTGGCCATCGGCCTGAAACCGCAGCGCGCGGCTGGCAAAGTTGAGGTTGCTGAAGGTGACCTGTTGCGTCGCGCGATTATAGGCCAATTGCACCTTGGCCCCCTCGAACGGCACCGGCGGCGCGCCCTCGGCGGGGCTGATCGCGCCCGCGCCGACTTCCAGAACCCCCGCCATGCTTTGCAATTCGCCGTTTTCATCCAGCCCCGAGCGCAGCGCCCCCGAAATCGGGGCATCCAGCAGGCCCAGCAGCGCAAGCCCCGGCGATTGCACCGCCAGATCGGCGGCGGGAACATCGGTCACGGCCATGCCAAAACTGGCCGCCGGGCTGTCCTTGCGGGTGGTCGCGGTCAGCGCGATCTGCGCGGGGGCCGCGTTTTGCGCGCCGACATCCAGGCTCAGCGTCACCGCGATCTGCTTGGCGGTCTGCGACAAACGGAACCGCCCCGAAGATACCTGCCAGACCCGATTGAGCCGCTCGTCGGTCAGGCGCAGCTGCACCCCCTC